>CALGJW010000224.1 GCA_937930025.1 uncultured Saprospiraceae bacterium
CGCAGCATTCAATGCCCAATGCACGCCCATCCCATAACTAACCACAGTACAACAATTTTCGTCGCTTTCTTTTACAGCAAGTACAACATTTGCCTTTCCCAATGGAAGCATATAATCCTCATCTGGCTCAACCGTCATCGCAGCAGAAGTTCCTTTTACCTTCGACCAATAAAGTCCTTTGTGTTCTAATATGATGACAGGATTAGGATCGTAATATGCTGCCTTAATCAATCCTTTTAAATCTGCTCCGGTGGATGGATAAACAATCTTTATCCCACGAATATTTGTTAAAACAGATTCCACTGAAGAAGAATGATACGGTCCTCCAGAACCATATGCTCCAATTGGAACTCGCAATATCATCGATACCGGAAACTTGCCATTACTCAAATAACAGGAACGGCTGACTTCGGTAAACAACTGATTCAAGCCAGGCCAAATGTAATCGGCAAATTGAACTTCTACGATCGGTTTCAACCCGGCCGCTGACATTCCAACGGTAGATCCAACAATAAATGCTTCTTGTATCGGGGTATTAAAAACACGATGATCTCCAAACTGTTGAGCCAAAGTGGCTGCTTCTCTAAACACTCCACCTAGCCTTGCACCGACATCTTGTCCGTATAGCAAACACTCCGGGTGCTTTTCCATTAATTCCCTTATAGCAAATAACGCGCAATCAACCATGACTGCTTTATCTTTATTTTTTGGCTTCCGTTTTCCTACTTCTTTTGTAACTGATGTCGGAGCAAATTCATGCGTGAACAAGTCTTCCGGTAATGGATCCTTCGCCGCACGAGCTTTTTCAAAATCAGTTTGCACCAAAGCTTTCACCTTTTTTTCAATCGCCTCAATTTCTTTTTTAGTTATTCCCAAATGCAAAAGAGCAGCTTTTAACTTTGGGTATGGATCTCGAAGCGATTGTTTTTCCAAATCATCTCGGTACCATTCTTTTCGAACACCGGAAGTATGGTGATTCAATAAGGGCACTTTTGCATGAACTAAAAATGGTCTTCTCTCTTTTCTAATTTTTTGAATAACTTCATTTAAGCAGCTATAACTTTCTAGAAAATTTGTTCCATCAATCGTCCTTACTTCGATTCCTTCAAAACCCTTTGCAAATCCAGTTGCATCCGAAGTTCTAATTTCTGATGCATGCGCAGAAATATCCCATTCATTATCTTGTACTAAATATAAAATTGGCAACTGCTTTAGAGCAGCCATATGAAATGCTTCGGAAACTTCTCCTTCTGTGATAGAGGCATCCCCAAAAGAACAAAGAACTATTGGATTTTGATCAGCATCCGGATGGCCCAAATCTGCCAGTTCACGATATTGCAAACCCATTGCAATTCCCGTTGATGGAATTCCCTGCATACCGGTAGCAGAAGATTGATGAGGAATAGTTGGTTTGTCAGGATCTTTTAAAGAAGGGTGCGAATAGTAAGATCGACCTGCAGTAAACGGATCATCTTTTTTAGCCATCAATTGCAACATCAATTCATAAGGTTGCATTCCAATAGACAAAAGCATCGCATCGTCTCGATAATAAGCAGAAAGAAAATCATCCTTAGTTAAAAGTAATCCAGCGGCAATTTGAATCGCTTCGTGGCCCCGAGAAGTGGCATGGACATATTTAGAAACTTCTTTGAAATTAGCTTCGTAAAGCTCTGTCATTGCCTTGGCTGTGGCCATTAACTCAAAGGCTCGAATAGCCAAAGCATTAGCGGAGCCGACTTCTTTCTTCGTCTTAATCATTCTTGGTTTTACTTGAACACCAAAAATACGAATTATCCAGCTCAGTTTACTTAAGTATAAGTATGGAAAAACAATGGGGGCCGTCTATTGCTATTTGCCGCAAAGGCGACATTATGCCTTGGACTTAAATTTTGAAATCGCTTGCTTAGTAAAATCCGACAATACGAGTCTTCCAGAAATAGCAGCCCTTTTGGCTAATAAATCATCCCAATGCTCCGTACCTGACCAGAATGCTTTTTTCATTTCGGTCATTGCCTCAGGATTAGAGTTGGACAAAGTTTCTGCTAAGTTGGCCACTGCTTCATCAAGAGCATTAATATCGTCAAATACTTGAGCATAAAGTCCACGTTGACAAGCCCACTCAGCAGTTCGCCAATTAGTAGCATCAATGGCCAACTGAGACATGGCAGAAGTTCCTATCTTCCTTTCTACTGCTGGGCCCACAACAAAGGGACCAATGCCAACTGCTAATTCACTAAGTTTAACAGAAGCATACTTTGTTGCTAAGCAATAGTCAGTTGCTGAGGCTACTCCTACTCCGCCACCAACTGCCTTTCCTTGCACACGGCCAATGATAAGCTTTGGACATTTTCTACAAGCATTGATGACATTGGCAAAACCCATGAAAAATTCATTCCCAATTTCTAAATTTTCAATACTAATCAATTCATCAAAACTGGCGCCAGCACAAAATGTACGTTCCCCTTCGGATTTAAGCACAATTACTTTTACGCTATCATCAGTTCCCATTTCGGAAATAGACTTAACTATTTTTGCCAACAATTTACCTGGCAGTGAATTATGCGCAGGGTGCGAAAAGCAGATTGTACCAATTCCATTTTCAATTGACACATCAACTTTACCTAACTGAGTATTATCTGTAATCATTATTTATCTTCTAATTTTTTTACCATTGTCAAAATTGTCGCAAGCGCCACGGTCTCCCCCGTCTCATCATAAACGTCCACTAAGAATCTCACGATACCTTTGGCGATATCTTCTTCATCCCTTTTTTCCTGATCAATTTTTTCTTTAACCGTGAACCTAACTGCTAATGTAGTCCCAGGATAAACCGGTTTTGTAAATCGACATTCATCGATTCCATAATTTAAAAGTACCGGTCCTTTCTTTGGATCAACAAAAAGACCTGCCGCCTTTGCCAACACAAAGTAACCGTGAGCAACTCTTCGCTCAAAGATAGTTCCGTCCAAGGAAGTCTCATCTGTGTGTGCATAAAAATTATCTCCGCTAACATTGGCAAAATTAACAATGTCCGTCACCGTCACAGTATGCTTATGTGTAAAGACTGTTTCTCCAATTTCTAATTCTTCATAATGTTTTCTAAAAACATGAATATCTTTTTCAATTTGCTTTCCTCCATACTGAAAGACTTGAGTGACATTTGATATCGATGTAGGGGAGCCTTGCAAAGCACAAGTTTGTAAATAATGCTTAACTCCTCTCATTCCACCCATCTCTTGTCCACCTCCTGCCCTACCAGGTCCACCATGACTTAACATCGGCATTGGTGAACCATGCCCTGTACTCTCTTTGCTACTTTCTTCATTCAAAATAAGTATCCTGCCGTGCGAAGCTGCCGCCTCCAAAACAAATTCTCTAGCGAGGTTATCATCAGCAGTACAAATGGTGCTCACTAATGATCCTTTTCCCATTCGCGCAAGTTCAGCAGCTTCCTCCATTGTTTTGTATGGCATGATAGTGCTGATCGGTCCAAAAGCCTCAATTTCATGAGAAGCTGTTTTATTAAATGGATCAGAATTTCTTAAAAGAGTAGGAGAGAAAAATGCACCTTTATTAATGTCGGCTCCGGTAACTTTGAAGTTGTTCTGATTGCCATATACAATTTCGGATACCTTTAGTAGTTTATCTAATTGCTTTTTAACTTCCATTTGCTGAGACATCGTTACTAGCGTACCCATTTTTACCCCTTCAACTTGTGGGTCTCCCATGGTTACTTTTTCCAACTGCTTGCTCAATTCGGATTCTACTGCTTCCAATAAATTTTCAGGAACTATTATTCTTCTAATTGCCGTACATTTTTGTCCGCATTTTACGGTCATTTCTTTTCGTACCTCTTTTACAAATAAATCAAATTCTGGCGTCCCTGGTTCTGCATCCTTGGCTAAAACAGCACAATTCAAGGAATCTGCTTCCAAATTAAATGGAACAGAATTATTAATTACCGATGGTAAAGTCTTTA
This sequence comes from uncultured Saprospiraceae bacterium, assembly GCA_937930025.1. Classification (GTDB taxonomy): domain Bacteria; phylum Bacteroidota; class Bacteroidia; order Chitinophagales; family Saprospiraceae; genus JABDJM01. Next base: position 3,980 of record CALGJW010000224.1, read on the forward strand.
ACATTCTGCCTGTTGAGGCTGAACCAGTAAAAGTTACTACATCTTGCGGATTCAAATCATCCAAAATACCATGGCCGTTTCCGCAAACCAATTGAAGCGCGCCGTCTGGCAAAATTCCAGATGCGTCTATGTCTTTTACCATTGCTTGTGTGAGAAAGGAAGTCAATTCAGATGCCTTTACAACCGCAGACATACCTGCAAGCAGATTTACTGCTATTTTTTCTAACATCCCCCATATAGGAAAATTGAATGCATTAATATGAATCGCAATTCCTCTTCGAGGTACCATTATATGTTGTCCTATGAAAGTCCCGCCTTTAGACAAACCAACAGTTTCTCCGTCCACGAAATAAGATTGGCTAGGAAATTTTTTACGTAAGCTGGCATACGCAAATAAAGTTCCGATTCCACCATCTATATCTATCCAACTATCCACCTTTGTGGCACCCGTCCAGTAGGACAATGGATAATACTTTTTCTTAATACCATTTAGATGTAAAGCTAAAGCTTTAATCATACGACCTCTTTCATGGAAGGTCATTTTACGAAGTGCAGTACCACCCACCTTCCTTCCATATTCTAAAATAGATGGATAATCTAGTGAATCGCTTCCAACCTCCCCTATTTGCTCGCCTGTGACAGCGTTGAACTGGGCAATAGTATTTTTTTCGGGCGTTACCCATTTACCTTTTACGTAATTCGGAATGATCATATTGGCTATAAAGTTATTAGAAACACAAAAGTAAGCAGGTAAGCTGAAAAAAAAAGAATCAATTTATTTTTCAATTTTTACTGATAATCAGTGAATTATAATTGACAAATATAATTCTTTGATTTTATAACCTAAAGATAGTAGGCTTGGTACGTTATTTGAATTTAAGAAGTATCTGATAAAAAGTTAAGTTTTCCGTAAAACGAACACAAAAATGACTTTCCCTCCTTTCAGAAATTCCCCTTAAGATTTCTCTCCCAACAATTTATTAATTGTCGAATTCTTTAATACAAATAATTAAATCTGTCACAAAGACTGGAAATTATTATTTGAAAACAGTTTGATTTTGTCGCTACTTAGCGGGAAATATATTTAATTAATTAAATCTCATTTACATGAAAAAGTTACATGACCTTAAAATTGTACTTTCAGACTGCGCTCAATTGAGTATGACTGATTGTATGAAGATCAAAGGAGGTGTTGGAGGTGACCTAAGGGCAAAACGTCCTTCAGGACAATCTTCAGAAACTCCGCCTACCGATGGAATTATCGGCATTGGTGGGTAAACCCAACAGATCTTAAATTAAAGGTGCGAATTATCTGAGTAATCAGTAATTCGCATTTTTTTTTGCCTGAATCTAACGTTTGGGAATGCTTTTTGTCTGTATATAGTCTATAGTGATTTACAAATAATGTTAAGAAGCCTGCCCAAAAAACTCAACAAAGTTCTATTGCTATTTCTAGTCTTACTAGGAATGGCTTCTGCTGTTAATGCCAATCAAGAAAAAATTGATAGCATTCGAGGAACAATCGAGCCCGATTTTCATGAACAAAAAATTTTAGAAATTCTTAAACTAGCCGCACAAAACTCTTTTAAGGAGACTGAACGGGCATTAGCCTATACCGAAATAGCGCTACATCGAGCAAGAATAAACGAGAATTTAGAAGGCCAATATCAAACCTTTAGGGAGAGAGGTTTCATCCTTGAAGAAAATAATAAGCTAGAACAAGCCTTGCAAGAGTTTGAGCAAGCTAAAATTATTGCTGATAATATTAAAAATAAGACATACCAACTTAGTATCTATACTGATTTGGCAATTGTAAATAAAAAACTAGGTAACTACAAATTCGCCACGGACTATCATTCCAAGACACTACGTTTAGCCGAAACTATTGGCGATTTAGAAATGGTTGCAGATAGTTATCATGGATTGGGTTCTATATATGATATTGTAGGAGATTATGAAAAATCTATAGAGTATTATTTTAAATCCTTAGAGGTAGCTAAAAAAAGAAAGAATGCAAGTGGTATTGAAATTACCTACCAAAATATTAGTAGTCTTTATTTAAAAACGAATAACCACGAACAGGCGCTTTCAAATATTCAAAAAGCCTATCAAATAGCAAAGAATTCTCCGGACTCTCTTGTTTTAGCCGGAGTGTTAATAGGATATGGGCAAATATTGTCAGCAGACGGATATCATGATCTGGCTTTGGTAAAACTAAATTCCTCTCTAAGAATTAGCAGAAATGTTCAAAACAAGGTTTCAATGGTCAAAGTACTAATTGAGATCGGTGATGTTTATACTAAAAAAGG
>CALGJW010000225.1 GCA_937930025.1 uncultured Saprospiraceae bacterium
GCCAATTCTAAAAAGTTTATGTTGAAGGATACCCAGCACTTTGGAGAGGATTGTTTTAATTTTTTCGATTTTCATTCCTTTTCGAATGCTAGCTTCCATTTGAAAGTCGAAAGTATCTCCCGGTTCTCTTAGCTCGTAGTCATATTTGCTCTTATCCTTAGCAATACCGGTGCGGTAATCTATCGCCACGCCGTCTCGAATATGGAAACTAGAAGCTGAAGCGTCACGACAACGTAGATCGTCTAAGACAAAGTGCGATTGAACCGTATTGATCTTTTTGGTATTGTCTGATCCCCAGAAGTATTCTTCCTCAGCAGAGAGATTGTCCTTTGCATAGAGATCCTTATACCAGGATCTTAATACCCCAGTTAGGCTCGATGCTGGAATGTAAGGCGACCCATCGACCCACTTGACACAGTCCTTGTCAGCATATTGAGTCCTGCCGTCACCAATCAAGAGCGGAGCAGTCGTCCTGACTTTACAGCGCAAAATTAATTTTCCGATAATAGCATCTTGTGATCTTGTATAACTATTCATTACTTGTGTTTTTAGTTAGGGCGTAAAACAACCAATGCCAAAAGTGTTTTTTGTATTTGAAATCATTAAACAGCTTAGATTCATTTCCTTCACTACTGGGTGGAATATCCAATCCTCTAATGCGATCGAATAAAAAATTGGCCACTAGTTTTTTGCCAATCTCCTGCGTCTTTATCCTGTCCATTTTGTTTTTAAATGTCTTATGACTATTGGAGCCTATCAGTAGATTGTCTAATCGTTTGCACATGGAGTTTGAATCGGCGAGCACCCTGAATCTTTTGTTCTTGTAAAGGCGAAATGCTTTTGACTTTATGAGGTCCAAGCATTCTTGCTCATTATACTTTTCAATAATTCTCTTAAAAATGGGATGACTTTCGATCGCAGAAGAAGTTACAGAATTAGGATTTCCAGCTTCTGTAGCACTATTAATCTCTACTTGCGTTGAGCGTTTTGAAAGTCGAACTTTACCAAATCCTATCTCCGTTTGATGTCCTAGGGAAAAGGTGGTTTCTTCTAGCGCTTTATCTGAATGAATCAAAAAACTGGATCCTTCGCCATAGGCCATAATCAGATCATTCTTGGCTTGCCATAAATTAACATATTGCTCGGACTGCACAGTCCTTGCAAAGGCATTGATGATCTTCAATTCAATATTTAGCTTGTCAAATAATTGTTCTTCCAAAAGCTTTTTGGAAAGCTGGGCTTGCCCAAATTCGTCCAGAAGAATCAGCGGGGACAAAAGGGTTAACAAGTATTGCCCTGAAGAATTATCTGAAACTTTCGTGTGGCTGACTTTAGCTTTAGCTTCATTACTATAGTTGGAAAATTTGAGCTGAGCATTTCCGTATTGAGTAGACTTACTTTTGCCGACTTGTACATCTAATGATTCACCTAATCCATTTACGAGTTTTTGCAAGAGCTGTTTGTTGCCTTGGATTAAACCAGAGAATTCGGTCCCCGCCTGAACGGCCTCGTAATAAAAAATGCCAGTTTCGTTTTTCGTACTCCTACCCGCCCTGCGATTGAGCCGAGCAGAATGAAGGTTCATTTCTTTCTGAACTTCTACTTCGACTAAACCCGAGGTCGTTTGGATCGCCCTACCCGATTTGTGCTTTGTTATTCTGTTTTCGATTAGATCGCTTTTCTTATTGGCAAAGAGATCATAGTGTGGCGAATTCTCTACGCCTTTTGCTACCTGCATATGATATGGAATGCTAGGCGCTCCTTGAGGCAGACAGTCGTTAAAGGTTAAATTCCCACATAAGAATAGTTCAAAAAAATCGTTGTCCAAGTTAGCACTATGGAAGGGTATTTCATTTTTCAAAATATATTGAGTGGCCAATAGGCCTCTTAATTTTCCGCCAGAAAGCACATCGCTAGTAGCAATGGTATTTCTATCACCACTAGTTGTGGACAAGATGATGGCTTCTTTGCTGATGATAGATACTTGCAAATTGTCAGAGGTAACAGACATGTCAGTTTTTAAGGAAGCCTGTTCATCTAAAGTTTCAATCTTGCAACTTACCTTTCCCAAACCGCGGTTTCTTGAGGTACCAATGAATCGTAAATTTGCTGCTGCTTTTTTAAACAGCTCAACCAATGGCCCTGCTTTATCCTGATTGTCAATTTGACAGGGAATCAGGGCTTCAAAAAGTATAGGGCACTTAGGAGTATCAGGATTAATGACCCTGAAAGCCCGCAATGATTTATCTTTAGCCACTTTCTCTTCATTCACTGCAGTCATCATTTTAATCGAACTATAATGATTCCTGATTTGATGAGCATATAGTGCTGGGTGTTTGTCTTTGTCTTTGGCACTTAGCAAAGGCTTGATGGTTTCCCAGCCTGCCAAATAGAAGTTTGGAAAATCTTTGAGTAGCGCATCGGAATAGACTCTTCCGGCCTTTCCAAAAAAACGATTCATTTTCTCTTCGATCTGTGTTTCTTGATTGATTTCGAGAACTTCTCTTAAGCTTTCTCGAAATAGCCCCTTAACCCTTTTTCCATTTAAGAAAGGAAATCCCTCTGGAGAGAAAGTACTTTCTGCATCAATTAAAGCATGGCTACTATTGCCGGCAGGTAAAAGGTAACTCAAGGGTCTAATGGTCATTTTTAGAATCATGCTTCAATTTTTTCTGCTGTTAGTAATTCGTGTAGATAAAAATCCTTAAGTTCTATAGCGTCAAAATAAATGGTGTA
>CALGJW010000226.1 GCA_937930025.1 uncultured Saprospiraceae bacterium
ACTCTTCCTTCTACATCATTTTCACCCTGTTCATCTTGCGCGACAATGATGAAATTTGCAAAAAGAAATACTGAGATTAGAAATATTAATTTTTTCATATTACTAATGGACTTCTACTCCATCCCGGTAGGCGCAACATCCAGGAAGTTCACTATAGACCTCGTTTGGGGCCTTAATTTTATCAGTATCATGACCAGCAGTTGCAACAGCTGCATGGATTTCCAAAGCAGAAACTTTTTGAGGTTTGTAAACCACTTTTAAAGTTTGAGCTAGCTTGTCCCATTCGGCAAACTTCACTCCTTTGATCAGTGCCGCATTTTCGATTCTGGATTTGCACATTTTGCAAACTCCACTTACTGGAATTGCAATTTCAGTTGGTCCATCTGAAATTACTTTTTCAGATTGAGCTTGTGCATTTGTTGTACACAAGAAGAACAGCATTCCTGCCGTCAAAAATTTTAATATGAATTTCATTATGAAAATTTAATCGTTAGAAAATGAATTGTAATAGAAAGCAATTCATTACGATTAAGCGTAGAAGGTAAGTGAGCCAATGGCGATTCTTCGGTCATTGGAGCTTATAGGGGGCGGATTGGGAAAAATTGGGAAAATTTTCTTAGGGACAACCGTTTCATAGCTATTATAAGAAATGATATCTGGCTGGCTGAGAACAAGCAAATCTAATTCCCAAGAAGGCGGATAGCTGATCTGCTGATCCATGTCCATTTGCAAAGAAATCTCTGTATCTGCGCAGCAAGACTTGTTTTCTTCTGAATTACAGCAACAAGGTGCTGAGGGCATTACAATCGAAACACCAGCTAATTTGCCACCACAATAGTGCAGATTAAGGCTCAAACCCATGGAAACCATGAGGTAAAACGCTGTGAATGCTATGTAAATAGTCCTTTTCATTGATATACAAATGTACTACTGATATAACTGAAAATCAACGTAATAAGTTACATTATCAAATTATTAACCAAAAGTTGTAATAATAAGACCTAAAAAACACGTAAATCTCTAGAAATCAGTAGTTAGAACACATTATTTTTCATCAATTACAATGACTTTACATCGCTTAGGTGATCCTTGCTTGAGATTTAGAAAGATGGAGTAAATACCTGCCGAATATCCTTCCAAAGATAACCGGTAGGTATCTTCTTGAAGCTCAGCCATGTTTTTCTCCTCAATTACCCTTCCTAAAGGATCAACAACAAGTAGAGTTCCTTCCTTGTCGAAATCAGATTGTAGATCAATATTTAAGTACTCTTGAGCTGGATTGGGATAAGCAAAGAGCTGTTTTGAATCAAAACCGGTTTTTGTCAAATATGGACTGTAGTCCAAGATGTCGACTAAATTCACGGAATAATCTTCTATTTCTCCAAAGTCGATGACATCACAAGGACCTGCAAAACCATTACGAGACATAATCACTCTCATGCTAGTCAAACCTAAAACTGCGTTCGGAAAATTGATATCAAAGTCTCCTGAAAATATTTTATTCTTTTTAGTTCCATCTACCTTTGCAGGAAGCATTTCTTGGAAGTAAAGTTCATCCGTAGCATATTCACCATCTCCGTCAAAGTCAATATAAATACGCCAATATTCGTCGTAATTTGCCCATGAAAACATTGAGGTTAATTCAATACGATTTGATTCTTCCAAGGGAACATCAAATACAATATTTCTGAAGTCGGAATATTCTGATTTCCCTGAACTAAAACCCTCTTCGTTGATTTTTACTTTACCGATATAATCCTCCCATGGATATAAAGAATAAGGGTCGCAGCTTCCCGAAGGTGGTGTATTATCGATAATTGTTATTGCATTCAAAAAGGTATTATTAGCTTCATTGTCTTCCGCTATATCGTTTTCACTATCGATAAAGGCAATCAAATAATAATCCCCTGATTGAATATTGATAGGCATGGTAAAAGATAATCCAACATTTACAGTATTACCGGCATCAAAATTTCCAAAATCATTGCTCATTACTTCTAGGTCGTCGGAGGACAAATCTTCATCCAGACTTAGGAACAAAGCATATTTAAACTGACCATCTGCTCGCTCTCCCCCTTGATTCATTAATTTAACTTGCGTATTTACTTGACTTCCGGCATCAATTAAATTATCTAATTCAACCTCCAAAATTATAAGGTCTGGTTTGTCCGCAGGATTCGAAATCGAACAAGGTCCTGGTGCTGGTAAATCATTAAAGGTTCCAACACAATTATTATCCTCGCTATCTACAATTAATAAATCAATATTCCCTGCAGCAACAGCTAAATTTGTTAGCATTTTCTCTTCCCCATAATTTCCAGAAATTGACTGGCCATTAACTACAGCATTCCAACCTAAAGCATTTGGATTATCATTTTCTACGAAAATTACAGCAGACCAAGTGTCATCTGTGGGGTCATCTGGCGTTCCATTGTCATCGCATTCAGCACTTCCTCCAACATATGAAATGTCAATGCCACAAGGAATTGGTGGAGTCCCATTTGAGCAAGGTGACGGAGGTTGAATATTTGACAATACTTCTTGACAAGTTCCGTCCTCCAAATCTCGTATAGCAAGATCAACTGATCCTTGACTGATTGCTAATCCATCAATCAATTTAGCACTACCATAAGCGCCTTGAATGTTT
>CALGJW010000227.1 GCA_937930025.1 uncultured Saprospiraceae bacterium
AGGCCACTGGAACCAACTAATGCCTTTGTATTTGTTCCGGTAATCGAAGCAATTGAATCTAAGACAATCGCTTTGTTGGTTTCAACATTTTTGTTTTGATTCCGCTTGCCAGACTGCCCTGTAGCAATTTGCAATGCAGCCAAACAATTAGCTGGCGTCATGGCGATTGTCTCTCTTCTTCTGACATGCTGAATGTCCGAGATATAGTTTTCATTTTTTTCACCATTCACCAATAAGACAGATCCATAGTCTGCATCCAGACTGATCAAAAAGTCAATGTCCGAGGTCAGTTCAAATTCATAGTTTGCCTTTTGTTGAACAATAAAAATCGTGCTGCCATCATACTTGGGAATCTCCCCTATTTTTTCAACAGGTACTAAATTAAATTCATAGCCGTAAATACGCTTAACAATTTCTACATCAAAGCATTCCGGCAACTCACCATTATATACGATTTGCGTTTTTTTATTTGCCAATAAATTTGTTCTTAAGATTGCTAAAATTGGCGTTGTCTTAGAAGAAAAACTGATCACATTTTCTGCTGACAGCTTATTAGTTCTGGCAATTAGCCATTCGAGCACGCAGGACAATGGATGACCCAAGCGAATATAATCGTAGGCAGTTCGTAACTCCTTCAATGCTGATGCGTCAGCATTATTGGCGTCAAATAGGGATTCAAACTGCTCTAAAAACTCAGTTTTGGCCAATTTTTCTTCGTAAATGTCTAACCGATGGGTAGTTAGATTCAACCAATCAATTGGCACATTTTCCAGAACAGCTTTTATATAATCTAGCATTTTCTTGTTTTCCATAAATGTCATTTGTAGACGGTCGCCAAGATACACTAAATAGCATTTTATTGGGTAAGATAAGGGTTGGGAAAAAAGCTGCCCAACAAGGAAAGACTAGTCCTTCTCGCCATCCAATTTTTTCGAAATAATTGCTTAGGAGTGCATCTTTCCATAAAATTTGAAGTCTTAGGGTAGTAAACCTTTAAAATTGGCGGTATCGCTTTTAACCTTAATACATCAAAATATGTCTGCTACCAGTAAAATTCTCCTTTGTTGCTTATTCCTTTTCGCAGGAATTAACCCCTCTTTTTCCCAAAAATCATGCTGTGCAAAAGGCAGTAAGCAAGCTTTAAATTGTATAAGTACTGCCTCTACTCTTGAGGGAACTAAATCAACACCCTGTTGCTCCACAAAACCAAAAGAATCAACTTCAGGCTGCACCCCTTCACAATGTAGAGGAGCAAAAACAAAATTTGGAGAAGCTAAAGTCATTTCCGAATTAAGGCAAAATTTAATTGCATTGAAAGCTAGAATGGAAAATCATCCAAAGTATCAATTTACCAATGAAGCCATAACGGTGCATGATATTGTTGGAGAAACTGATGATGAGAGTTTAATGATTGTCTCTAAACATGTGACTGTAATCCAATCCGAAATTTTAGATCAATCAAAACAAAAACTTCCGGTAATAAAGGATTCTGAAAACAAGGCGATTCAAGTAAAGCAATTGAACAATCGAATAGCTGATCTCAGTCAAATTCTTTAAAGTCCGTAAGAATGAGCAGAAACACAATTAGTATTTTAATGCTGCTGGTGTTTTTAATACTTAGCGTTTCAGGCATACTATCCTATTTTACAGCATACACCAGAAGCATAGCAACGGTACATACTGTATTTGGATTCTTGTTCCTACTGATAACTGTGGCACATGTTTTCAACAACAACAAAGCGTTAAGTGCGTATTTTAGAACTTGGCAAATAATTCCACTTTCAATGTTGGTGGCGGCTGTGGCTTTCTTTACCATTACAGACTCGGCTGCTTCCAACTATTTAATGAATTATGGAGCAACCAGCAAAGCTAAATATGGTGTTGAAACTGAATCAGATTTGTATACCAAAATTGAGATGGATGTAAGCAAATCTCATCAATTAAGTATTGAACTAAAAAGAGCTGAGCATTTTTGGCATCCTCAGATTGCGGTATGGACAGAAGATACATTAGGGAATTTTATAGAAACGCTATACATAACCAAGGCTACTGCAAAAGGAATATTTGCAGGAGGAAGAACCAAGGATAATTTTAAAACGCTTGATACGGAAATTGTTGATACGGAAGGCGGCTTTAGAAGAGTCAATGCATTGCCTATTTGGTCTCATAAAAGAGGGGTTGTTTATGCAGACGGCTTGTATGCTCCTACGTTTGAAAATCCAATGCCGGATGGAATGACTGGCGCTACCCCATTGAACAACTTTTCATTAAATACTTCTATTGAGTCAGCTGAAAGTTTTATAGTAAAATTAGAAATTAATGTTGCATTTGATGACAATGAATACTATTCAGCGTTCGATTTTCCAGATGATGAGATTTTTCATAATGGTACAGGACAACTTGGTCAGCCATCTATCGTTTTTAATACAAAAATAGATGCATCAAAGAAAAAATCATATTATCTTATGGACTTAGAAGGACATGGGCATCACTCTGGACAGGATGGGAAAATTTATAAAGATCTTTCCAACTTGACGACCGCTCTTCAAATTGTAGAGCTCATCTTAGTTGGGTTCAAAAAACAATCTGTTGATGAAACAATGTAATACAGAAGAACTATATGGACAATATCGAGAAAGATTATTAAGTCTGATAAAATCCAAGGTTCACGATAGCCAAGAAGCGGAGGATCTCCTACATGATTCCTTTGTTAAATTACAGACTTGTTGTGATAATAATTGTGAATGCGCTAGCCCTAAATCATATTTGTTCAGATCTGTTTTGAATACGGTCTTTGATTTTTTTAAGAAAAAGAAGAAAGAAAAATTGAGTTTTGAAGAGATCATGGCTTCGAAAAAATGGAATGATCCTATCGAAAGTAATTGCGATGCTGAATGTGATTTAATCTCTTGCCTTAATGGGTTTTTGAAGGAAACAAGTGAGGAAAATAGAATAGCCTATGAAATGGTTGATTTGAATCAAAACGCTCAAGTTCAAGTAGCAGATGAACTAGGAATCCCCTTACCAACTTTGAAATCAAGAGTACAACGAACTAGAAAATTTTTAAAAGAAAAGTTAGCGACCTGCTGCCCAGATTATTTAGAAAACTGTAAATAAGTGGAAAAAAAGAATAACACGAATAAAATTATAACAAGCTCAAATATATTATCGGGAGTCGGAGCTTCTGCAGCCATGTGTTGTGCAGGTCCAGGAATAGTTGGTTGTGGCTTAAGTTGTGCGCCAGCATGCGGATCTATAACTTATTCTATTTTCGGATTAACCAGTAGCGCTTTCACCTCATGGATCACTGACTATTGGTATTTATTTTTGATCTTAAGCATAATAAGTTTTTCTTATGCCTATTTTAAAATATTTAAATCGAAAAACTGTGGCGTGAATAATAAATCGAGGACTTGGTTTATTGTAAGTTTGATTTTTTCTATACTATTATACTCCTATTCTTATTTTTCTTGCTGATTTCCAATGCTCAACAATGCGCAGTAAATGAAAGTCATTTATAGCGAAGGTCTTAAAATCAGTTTAATTCTATTTTTAATTTTCTTCAAAAAACAGTAGTATCTTTTCTTCATGCCAAAGATACTTACTTTCCAAAGCATTAAAACCAACATGACCTCCAAACTTGGGAGTCATTAAATTTAAATAGTTGTTATCCCGGGCTTCCTCAAATGGAAAACAAGATTTGGACAAGAATGGATCATCTAAGGCATTTATTACTAAAGTTGGTATTTCGATCTGATGAAGGAACTGCTTGCTATTTGTTTTCGCATAATAGTCCCTGGCATCCCTAAAACCATTTAAACGGCTGGTAAAATGTTCATCGAAATCAATTAGTCTTTTAACGTTTTTTAATTGTTCAATATCGATTTGATTTGGGTATTGCTTATGCTTCAATTTCATTTTTACTGCTAAAGTCTTTAAGAATCGTTTGGTGTAAATCCGATTCTTGAGCTTGGACAATTCTAATGCAGCTCCATATAAATCTACGAGGACTGATATTCCAACTGTAGCTTTTATTTTTGGATTTATTGGAAATACTTCCTCTCCAATATAGTTAAGCACTAAATTTCCTCCCAAGCTAAATCCAACCAAATAAATTTCATCATAGTCCGGTAAAATATGATCAATTAGAGTGTTGAGATCTTCGGTTTCCCCACTATGATAAGTTCTCAATTGTCTATTTATTTCTCCGCTACAAAATCTATAATTCATTGCAGCGATATCATAGCCATTGGAATTTAATAAGCTAGCCGTAGCTTGGATGTATTTAGAAGCACTACTTCCTTCTAACCCATGGCAAAGGACCACGATTTTTCTATTTCCATTTTTCAAAAAATCAATATCTAAAAAGTCATCATCCTGGGTTTCAATTCTTTTTCGCGTGAAGGATGAGGCTTCCAATTTTCGAAACACCGAAGCATATATTGTATTAATATGCCCATTTCGAAATAGAACATTGGGCTTGTAGTCTGAAGGTAATAATGGCATGAAATATCAAATACGCGTTGTAATCATGATTGTCAAGTGAATAGATTGCTTCAATGTATATTATTATTGGCAGCAATACGTTAAATTAACAATTAAATTACTTTGCCTTAACAAAATTATTACCAATTCTGAAAATTATATTCTTGTTAGAAACAAGCAGTAAAAAGGCTGATAATTCCATATCAGCCTTTTTAAATTTTATCCTTTTTATACTGGATAGAAAAATTGCTCCGAAACAATTTTACCTTCCTTGACTTGGAATAAAGCAATTTCTTCATTTTTTGCTCGCTCTCTGCCTTTCATTTTCACATCCATGATCATAGAGCAAGTAAAATGATCGCCAGCAGCGATTGGTTCACTAACTTCCATTCCATGAAATTCCTCAACCATACCTTGCCATTGTTGTCCTTTTACTTTGATAGCTTCCATGCCTTCAACCCGAGCTGGAAATCCTTGAGCTCCTTCCATTTCAATACTAACGGCATCTGGAGAATAAAGCTCCTTATAGGCGTCTTCAAATTTCCCAGTTCGACAATACCCTACTAGTTTGTTTGCTACT
>CALGJW010000228.1 GCA_937930025.1 uncultured Saprospiraceae bacterium
GTATTTGCATTTAAAGAATGGCATTATCCAACAGTAACCGGAATTATAGTGTATCCAGATAATTTTAATGAAGATTTTGAGTTTTCAGACAAGAGTGAATCTAAGCAAATTGCAGGTGTTGTGGGTACAGGTAGATTAGAAAGAAAAATGATTTTATCTAGAAAAGCGTTATATCACGGATTTAAAAATTCTAATGATAAACGCAATACAGCCATTCATGAATTTGTGCATTTGATTGATAAGTCTGACGGGGCTGTAGATGGGCTACCACAAGTTTTTATGGATAGACAATACACCATTCCTTGGATAAAGTTAATGCATGAAGAAATAGCTGAGATTAGAAAAGGACGATCTGATATCAATCCATATGGTGGTACTAGCGAAGTGGAATTTTTCTCGGTGGTTTCAGAATATTTTTTCAATCAACCTGAACTTTTTGCGAAAAAAAATCCCGAACTTTTTAATCTCATGGAAGAAATCTATAGGCAGGATTTGGCTTAATGTATTAATGCCGCTTAATCATAAATGCCGATAAAAATGTGCCGTCAATAACAAGAGATAACTCTTACCTTCTATAGGGCGTCACAAACGGCACACTTTTTATAAAGAGTTTGTGATTTTGTCGGAATATTTCCAATATAACCTTATTTACCCATTCTATCTAATCCAGCTTTTGCCTTTTGGTGTAGACTGGATCGATATTCGGATGGCTTCATTTGAAGGCACTGATTAAAATATTTGGCAGCATTGGTGTAATCTCCTCCTTGTTCATATAAAAACCCAAGTTGTAAAGCAGCATTACAGGCATAGTATTCTGGTTTGTATCGACCTTCTGAAATGGTCTGTAGGTAATTTGCTAAGGCTAATTCCTTTTGTCCTAAGTTTTGATAAACTCTACCAAGTCTATATAAATAAGCTAGTCTATTCGTGCCAGATTGAAAGTTAGATTTTGCTTCTACCAAGATGTCTCTCGCTTTAAGGTAGTACCCTCCATCAAATAGGACTCGAGCTTTGGTCAAAGTAGCATTTGGAATTATGCCATTCTGAGCTTCGCGCATAGCCATTTTATCTCCACCAATTAAATTTCCACCATATTTCAAACATTTTTGCATTTGATCCAAGTAGCATTGTTCCTTTCCCTCGATTAAACATTGCCATCCAATTTTTTGATAGGCTTCTTTGATGTAGTTCATTCCGTTGAACTCATCTATAAATTTTTGTAGATAAAAAGAAGCGTCAGGATCTTGACGATACAATTTGGCTAGTCCTAGCAAATAATTGAGATAAGGGAATTTCGCGAACTCCTCAGACTGGGGACGTTCTTGTAAAAATTTTATGGCTTTATCAGTTCGTCCTGTTCGTAGTGCAATGTTGGCCATAGCAAATGCTGCCAAAGGATTTTCTTTGTGATTTAACTTCAAGGATTCGATCGCATTCCAAGCTCTTTCCGTATTATTTCTTAAATGTAAAATTAGGTAGGAATACATGACACCAGTTTCTTCCTTAAAAAAGAAATCATTGTTTTTTGAATATTCAATAACAGATTCGATTTCTTGTTGACCTTGCTCAATGGTTCCTTCCATTCCTCCAAGGAGTTTTACGCCCCATTTGTAATTGTCTGGAATAGTACCTACGAAAGCATGTAAGACCCCGAGGCTTTTTTTATTTGCTATAAAGTTTGGAAATTGTTCTTCGTTTTGTTGTAATAATTTATAAGCATTTTTGACTTCAATAAATGCCGTAAAGTATTCTTCAAACTTTAATCTTGCTAAGGCCCAATGCAGTTGGATCTCTGCTTGGCAATAATTAAAATAGGGAGATTGGCTACTTCCCTGTCTTATTTTTTGAAGCCGGTCCCCTTTGTTTTTTTCTAACCTTTTAAATTCTTCATAGTCTTCATTGATGAAAACTGTGAAGAAGTCAATATAGTCTTCAACGAAATAGATGATTAAGTTGTTAGGATCGGCTTTTCGGATATTGGCACATTGGGTCTTTGCTTCTTCAAATCTTAAACTTAGTGCTGCGTCATAGGCCGAGCGTACAGCGGGAGAGAATTCATAAGTGTATTGAGCGCTTAATAAAATAGGAGTGATAAAGAACATCAATAGGAGACAAAAAAGCCTTGGGAAAGATTCCCAAGGCTTATGCGTTTTTATTTGGTTCCTTACGACCATTATTATTTTGCCGCTTCGGGTTCTAACAAGTGATCATCTACCAAAATTCTACCGCAATGCTCACAAGCAATAATTTTCTTGTGAGTTCCAATTTCTAATTGAACCTGTGGTGGAATTTTGTTAAAACAGCCGCCACAAGAATCTCGAGCTACAGTAGCTACTGCTACTCCGTTTCGATAGTTGTCGCGAACTTTATTATAAGATGCAAGCAGTCTAGCTTCAATAAGCTTGCATGCCTTTACTCTTTTCTTATTTAACTTTTCTTCATCTTTAGTGGTCTTTTCGATAATTTTCTCCAATTCCACTCGCTTAGCTTCAAGGTCTTTAGCTTTTAAATCATATCGCTCTTGAGCAGTAGATAAGGTTTCTTCTTTATTAGCAAGTTGACCTTCTGCTTCACGGATACGCTTTTCAGCTAATTTGATATCCAATTCTTGCATTTGGATTTCTTTATTCAAGGCATCGAATTCTCGATTGTTCTTGACATTATCCAATTGCTTCTTATACTTTTCGATTAGCGTATTCGCTTCTGCAATGACTGCATTGTGACGACTAGCATCAGATTTCATATCATTAAGACCTTCAGTAAGGCGATTAATTCTAGTCTGAAGTCCAGTAAGTTCATCTTCTAGGTCTTGAACTTCCATTGGAAGTTCTCCTTTTAAGATGTTGATCTGATCAATTTCAGAATCAATTTTTTGCAGTAAGAATAGTTGCCGAAGCTTATCAGCTACAGTGATTTCTGTTGCCATATATATTCAGATCTTTTTGAAATTTAGAAATAATAGACTGGATTCGTGTTCACCCCTGTACAATAAGCTGCAAAATTACTAAATTTCTCACTAATAATCTGCTGTAATAGCTCAATTGTGTACTGTTCAGTCTCATAATGCCCTATATCAGCAATGACCATCCCTTTTTCTGCGTCGAAAAATTCGTGATATTTAAAATCCGCAGTGATAAAAACGTCTGCACCCGAAGCTTTTGCTTGATTTATAAGAAAACTACCTGATCCACCACAAACTGCCACCTTTTTGACTGGTCTGTTCCTCAATTTTGTATGTCTAATGACTTGAGCACTCATTTTTTTCTGAATAACGGCTAAAAATGCCCTTTCCGCTATTGGCTTTTTCAAAAGCCCAACTAAACCAGCACCCACCTCGCTATTTTTATTACTCAAGGGTATTAAATCATAGGAGATTTCCTTCCCGAATGAATTGATTAAATTTTCTACCCTACCTCTTTGACTTACTGGATACTGAAAATCTACCCTAGCTTTAGGACCATCGGTTGAAATACCTAAGCCAGAATAGTCATAACCTTGAGCGCCAGATAAGTTTGAGAATTTTAGTAGACTTTTCTTTAAGCTATCTGCAATTCCTAATGGGCAATACACTATAGCTCTCTCTAAGCCTAATTTTGGTACTAAAATCTTAGTGTTTGTTAGACCAAGGCTTTTAGCAATCATGCTATTTACGCCATTGGCAAAAACATTATCCAAATTCGTATGGATGGCATAAATCGCAATATCATTTTTAATAGCTTTAATGATTACCCTTTCCACGTAATTCGAACCATTGAAACGCTTTAAACCCTTAAAAACAATAGGGTGGTGTGCAATGATCAAATTGCATTTATTGGCAATGGCCTCATCCAGCACTGCCTCTGTACTATCTAAACAAATAATGGCTTTTTTTACCTTCCAATTTGGATTGCCCGTAATCAGCCCCGCGTTGTCATATGACTCTTGTAGACTTGGCGGAGCAATTTCTTCCAAATAACTGATGATATCCTTAATAAGCATAATGGCAAGTTTACTATTAGGTTATATGTGGGACTTGATCTTTTGTTCCAAACTTGTTGTTGAATGTCCCTTTAAAAAAGGAATACTTTTGACTTTGCCTCCTAAAGCTACTACTTCTGTTGCACCAACTATTTGATCAACTGTCCAATCTCCCCCTTTACAAAGAATTTCTGGTTCAATTGATTTGATCAAATTAAGCGGGGTTTCTTCGGAAAATAATATTACGGCGTTCACAAAGCTCAAGGAAGCCAACAAGGCTAATCTAGTTTTTTCTTCTTTTATTGGACGATGATTGCCTTTTAATTTTCGTACGCTTTCATCGGAATTAATACCAATGATCAATTTGTCACCCAAAGCCCTTGCTGCTGACAGATATTGTAAGTGACCCATGTGAATCAAATCAAAACAACCATTGGTAAATACAATTTTGAGCCCTTCAGCTTTCCAGTTCTTCACTTGACTTAGAAGTGAATCCGATGTATATATTTTTTGGAGAACTGATTCCCAAGCGTTTTCCATTTGTAAATAATTAAAGAGGTCTTCCTAAGAAATCTGTGGTGTTATCATTCGAACGTTTATGTAGAAAAAATAAATATCCCAAACAGATGAAACCACCAACGATGACATAAAATATTTGAATGCTAAAGAATAAAATATTAGCAAATGAAAACGCAGCAAACTTACCTATTCCATAAAGGGCTAAAGCTTGAATTGTGAGCCAATGAACTGTACCCATTCCTCCTGGTGATGGAATTAACATTCCCAAAGCACTAAATGCAAATACGGTCAAACCCGCCCGAAGTCCTAAGTGAGCAGTAGGTTCAAACGAGAAAAAACAGAGATAAGCCATCAAGAAATACATCAACCAAATGTTTAAAGAATGTAAGACAAACAACACCGGTTTTTTAAGACTTCCAATGGTTCGTATACCTTCCCACATGCCACCTAAAACCCCTGATACTTTTTGACCTATCGCAGAGGTAGCTATTTTCTTTCTATTGAAAAATGCAGTGATTCCCAAGAGGAACATTACCCCTAGCGTTATTTGCACCCAGGTTTGAGAAAGTAAACCGGGGCTATCTGGATTGCGATTCGCATTGATGAAATTCATTAAACTATCATACTCTACTGCAAAGGCTAAACCCATTACCATAGCTAAGCAAAGCACATCCATTGTACGGTCAACTACAATTGTCCCAACCACTTTTTCCATGGGTATTTTTTCATATCTGGCCACAGCACCTGCTCGAACAATTTCACCAAGTCTGGGTAAGAATAAGTTGAAAAAATAACCAAGGATTATTGAGATATAGATATAAGCATAGCGAATGGGGTAACCCATATTTTTTAGGAGCATTCCCCAACGAATCATTCTGCTAATATTGGAAAAAGTAAAAGCGAGAAAGACAACGATTATCCACCAATAGTTAGCAGATTTGAAATCATTAAGAATCTTGGTCATCAAACTGCAATCAGCGGCAGCAATTCCATCCAGAACGCATTGTTCCTGATAGGCCTGATTCAGTGTGTAGTACAAATAAAAAAGAATCCCTACTCCAACGCTTAGGAACAAACAGAATTTTATGAAATTGAGTATATGCTTTGCCAATTGACCAGTTTTTGAAGGGCAAAGATACTTTTATCGGTCTAAATTACGGAAGCTTATTTCCTTCCAAAGGAAAGCACATTTTTGGCTTAAATGTTTTGGCTTCCTCAAAGTCCATATAACCGTAGGCAATGATAATCACAATATCTCCTACAGCAACACGGCGAGCGGCAGCACCATTTAAACAGATCACTCCTGAACCTCGCTCTCCTTTGATCACATAGGTCTCTAATCGAGCTCCGTTATTGTTGTTTACAATTTGAACACGTTCTCCTTCTATTAAGTTGGCCGCGTCCATTAAGTCTTCATCTATTGTAATACTGCCTACATAATTTAGGTCAGCTTGAGTTACTGTAGCTCGATGAATTTTGGATTTAAATCTTTGAATAAGCATAGGTACAAAAATACAATATTTTGAAAAGGGATGCCAGTTCTAGGGCAAATAACATTTGAATTGGTACTAGGCCTTGTTTTCCAAATTTAATTAACTACGGTCATAATGTGTAAAATACCAGAATTGGGTTAATTGATGTTTAAGTATGTCTTTCCTTTCAAGACTAAATTGTCAATTAAACGTACTTTTTCAACCCAAACAGCTGTGAAAACAACCACAAAATCATGATCCTCTATATTTTTTACCTCCTGAAGTGTAAATCCGTCGCATATGGCTACATATTCAGCTTCAAAGGGATCTTGTCGCAACCTTTTCAAGCCAAAAGCTATAAGTTCTTCAACACTCATTTTATCCACTTTTTCCTTTACTAATCCCAACGTTTCAAAAATTACACCTGCATTCGCCTTGGTTTCGGCACTTAATCTTCTATTTCTGGAACTCATAGCCAAGCCATTTTCTTCTCGAATAATTGGGCAAGAGACTAGTTTTATTGGTTTTTTTAGTTGATTCAGCATGGAACGAACAATACTCATCTGCTGAAAGTCTTTTTGACCCATAAATAATTGATCAGGAAGGACGATTTCTAAGAGTCTATTGACAACTTGCGCCATCCCGTCGAAGTGACCAGGGCGAAATTCTCCTTCCATTACTGCTGCCATTACACTAAAATCCAGGTCAAGGGAGGTATCCAAACCAGGAGGATATATTTCTTCAACTGGAGGTAAAAACAGGATATCACAGTCCACAGAACTCAAAAGCGCAATATCTGCCTCCGTTGTTCGAGGATATTTTTCTAAATCCTTGATATCGTTAAATTGAGTTGGATTCACAAAAATGGAGCATACAGTACTGTTTGTCTGATGTTTAGATCGTTGAACTAGCGAAAGGTGACCATGATGAAGAGCGCCCATAGTGGGTACAAATCCTATTGATAATCCTGCCTTTTTTTGCTTTGCTATATGACTTTGAAGGTCAGCTACTTTTTTAAAAATCAACATGAATTTGGAATTTCAGAACTTTTTGGGCCAAGTTATCATTTTATCTTAGTTAGCGGATTTTTTGACCTCTCTGTAAAGCCCAAATATTGTAAAAAGGGCATGAATTGGTTTTATTTTCGTACTTTTGCCAACCAAATTTTAGTCAAAGTACTCTTTGATTTGATATTTTAAACTTCCAGAATTTATGGATAAAAAAAGAGTCCTGATTGTAACTCAGGAAATGGAACCATATACCGCTCTTTCTGAAATTTCAACTATAGCAAGGAAATTACCCCAGTATGTGCAAGAAAAGGGGATGGAAATTCGAGTGTTGATGCCCCGATTCGGTAC
>CALGJW010000229.1 GCA_937930025.1 uncultured Saprospiraceae bacterium
GTAAACCAGTGGCCAATGGCCGGCAAATCCCAGAAGGAACTGCCATCTATTCCAGCTGACTCAAAATCATAGGTTTCATTTTTACTCCAATAAACATCTTCAAATTGATGCTGAATGTAAAAAATGAAACTCCCTAAACCATACAATATATAATAGGTAGGTAGAAGCGCTAGCATCAAAGTTTGCCAAGTAAAAGTTTGGAGCAATAACCAAAAGGCTAGAACATAAAGGATATTATGAATCACTATCCCCAGTAAAGCTTTCTTGCTAAATATCGGGTGAGGAATTCTAAAGGCAATTAGAAAAGTAGCTTGTAAATAAATGAAAAGTTGAAAAAAAGCTGAGCGAAAAAACAAATACCCTAACTTTTGATACCAAGTTTTTTGCTTGTATTCCTCTGTAGTATAGGTCAGGACATCTAGAATATTACGATGATCCAAGTTGGCGGCGCCAGCATGGTGCTGATTGTGCATATGCTTCCATAAGCCCAAGGGAACGAAAGTCAGCCAGCCGATTACATGTCCGACGATTTGATTTGCCATTTGGTTAGTGAAAAAATTGTTGTGCGCGCAATCATGAAAAACGATAAACAATCGGACAAAAAATAATGCTTGAAGGATAGATAGTACACCAAGGAATAACCAATTGGATTGTTCCACTGCATTAAACAAGAAATAGAAAATCACTCCTATGGGCAGAATGCAACTCAAGATCTGCGCGGAGGCGAGATCATTCCTCTTTTTTTCAAAAGGTCTTATTATCCCTTTCAGACTGGTTTGGTTCATTTCGTTGTCTTCGAAAATTTATGTTAACAAAATAGTCATTTTTAAACTGCTTTCGATAATATCTAACGAATTTGATACTTAAATTTAACCTGTAGATAAGCTATTGGCGATTCCCATGTAGTTAACATTGATATTAATTTTATTGGAATACAAGCACTCAAGAGCTAAACGATAAAATATTTTTAGCAACAAATTACTCGAATTAACACGAAGTCGAAAATCGTAGAATGGGCACGAATTTATAGCTTCGCTATTACGAATGGCACGAATTTTAATCTGCGAGGAAAAAGTAGCCACGCATTTTCACTAATACAAGCTTAATATTCCTTCGCCACTTTGTAATAATTCTCAATAAAAAAACACACAACTAATAATTTAGTTGCATAACTGATAAATACGTTATATATTTGACTTGTGCGTTGAACTCTTGTATGCACCAAAAAACTTAATTAATAAATCTACCATTAGATGAAGCATTCGAAAATTCAAAAACTAACCAAGGCGGAGGAAGACATTATGAAAATGCTTTGGGATCATGGGCCTACCACTGTAAGTGCCATGATTGAAAAAATGGAAGGGGATAAACCACCGCATAGTACTGTTTCTTCGATCATTAGAATATTGGAAAAGAAAGGATTCGTAAATCACAAGACCTATGGGCGGACTTATGAATACTTTTCCATTATTGAAAAAGAAACCTATTCTAAGTTTTCGATTAAGAATTTACTAAGTAACTACTTCGAGGGTTCTGTCAATGAAATGGTTTCTTTTCTGATCAAAGAGGAGGAAGTTGACATCAAGGAATTACAAAAAATGCTTAAAAATATAAAGGAATAATTATGGAAAAGATGATTTTATATTTAGCCGAATATGGTCTTTACTTGGCTGCATTTTACCTACTGTATGTGTTTTTATTCAAGGGAAAGCACGACCATGTTTTCAATAGATTTTATTTGTTGAGTTCTTTATTGATTTGTTTGGTATTGCCTTTTATTCAAAACATTTTTTCCGTTGAACAAGTAGAAATCTTCTCTGTTGTTTTAAATCCTATCGAAATTGGAGCCAAAGGAACTTCAAATTTGATAATCGCGGGGAATGAAACTTTCCCATTAATTAAATTAGTCGCAATCTTATATTTACTAATTACTGCTGTTCTATTCTTCCGATTTTTATATGGAATTGTAAAAATTAATGCAATCAAAAAAAATGGGACTCTAACTAAATACAATGGCTTTAACCTGGTGGAAAGCGATGACATTTCCGTTCCATTTTCTTTTTTCAATAATATCTACTTGCCTAATAATATTTATCAAGAAGCAGAACGAGATATTATTCTCGAACATGAATTCAATCACATTAAGTACGGCCATAGTGGAGAGAAAATATTCCTACTGGCACACAAAGTATTGTTTTGGTGGAACCCTATTGCTTACAAATATTTCACGGAATTAGAGCTCGTTCATGAATATCAAGTAGATGAAAAATTAAGTGAAAAATCTACTAAAAAATCTTACGGTCAATTTTTACTTTCTCAATTTGAGCATCATGCGCAATTCGCATTTGTAAATAACATTTCCTCACATATAAAAAATAGAATCATTATGCTAAGTTCAAAAAATAAAACAAACACTCCAATTCTAAAGTGGGGATCCTATTTAAGTTTGATTGCAGTCGTTCTCTTTTTCCATGCTTGTACAATGGACAATGAAGTTCCAGTCACTGTAGTTGAGGAAAACGCTATAACGCTAAATCAAAGTGAATCTCCAAATGAAAATTTCATTATAGAATCTGTGGTTGATACTATCGTAACCTTTAACCCCAATACCAAAGAAGAGTCGATAAGGTATGTAAGTCATGATGAAAAGGTTTTCAAAAACCCAGATGTGATGCCAATTTTTGGAGATTGCTTAACAATAGCTGACCCAGATCTTAAATCTGAATGCTCACAAAATAATCTATTAACCTTTATTTATACATCCATTATATATCCGGAAAGAGCCAGAACGAATGGTACAGAAGGTGTGGTTGTAGCTCAATTCGTAATTGACAAAGATGGAGGTATCCGCTCTGAAAAAATTGTTCGTTCAATTGGTGCTGGCTGCGATGAAATGGTCTTATTTGTTTTAAGGCAAATGGCGAATAGTGATCAAAAATGGACCCCTGGTCAACACGAAGGAGTAAATGTTTCTACTCGATACACCCTTCCTGTAAAGTTTAAATTGGAGTAGTGATAAAAGAATAAATCTCAAAGGCTCTGCAATTGGTGCGGGGCCTTTTTTATGTACCGTTATCCGAAGACCACCTTTATATGTTAAGGAGGATTTTGTTTCTGATCGTTCAACTTTCCACTTTTTCAATCTATAACCCGCATTTTAAATGCAAGAAATTCCCATCCATTTTTCAGAATATAAAATCAATATATTGCTGATAATTAGCTTATTAACTTTAAATTTCTCCAAAATTCGCACGAAAGTTTAATTTCATAAAGCATTGTAAGCTAATCAACGTGGAACCTCGTAGGCTAAATAAGAATTTGTCTTAAAATCTAAATATTCCAAACTTTTTTTCCTTGAGAAGTTAAAAAGGGTCCTTATCGTAACGCAAAACCGATTTTCTCAGTAAAACACAGTGGGTTTCAATTGAAAAATAGACCTTTGCGGAAGTAATACCGCCTTCAAAAAGCTTTAGTAAAAGGATGAGATTAAAATTTTTAATATTCGCCTTGCTGGCAATCAATTGCCAGTTAAACGCTCAGAGCACCGTCCCTGCTATCACTGCAGTGCGGCTGAATGGTGATATTAAGATTGATGGCATCATTGATGAAGCCGTTTGGTCTGATGCACCTGAGGTCACTGGCTTTCTCCAGTTCGAACCCAAACCAGGAAGACCAGCTTCTTCAGAAACAGTAGTTAAAATTCTCTATGATGATAAGGCCATTTATGTTGCCGCAAAACTTAACGACAGCCATCCGGATAGCATCAATAAACAATTATCGGAAAGAGATCAAATCGGCGTTGTAGACTGGTTTGGCATAACCATCGATTCCTATCAAGATGGACAAAATGGTTCTGGATTTTTTGTTACCGCGGCTGGAGGCCAGGTGGATAAAAAATTCACCAAAGATAATGTAGGCGGGAATGTCAATTTCTCAGGAGATCGATCTTGGGATGCGGTTTGGGAATCAAAATCAAAAATCAATGCTGACGGTTGGATAGTAGAAATGAAACTACCTTACTCTGCGCTCAGATTTCCTACTGCCGAAATTCAAGACTGGAACATCAACTTTTTTCGGATGATTCGGCGACATAGAGAAATAAGTTCTTGGAACCCGATTAATCCCGAAGGAGATGGGTTTTTAATTCAATCCGGAAAATATGAAGGACTTCAATCTATAAAATCACCACCACGATTATCAGCTACTCCTTTTGTAGCCGGTTATGTTGAAGTCACAAACAACCCTCTGACTCTTCCAGCAAGATCCACGATAAAATCTTTTAACGGAGGCATGGACATCAAATATGGATTGAATGATGCCTTTACTTTGGATATGACCTTGGTTCCGGACTTTGGCGAAGCGGATTCCGATGAACAAATTTTAAACCTTTCGCCCTTTGAGGTTCGCTTTGATGAAAACCGCCAATTTTTTACCGAAGGGGTAGAACTTTTTGAACGAGGAGGACTTTTCTATTCTCGCAGAGTTGGGGATCGACCTTTTGATAGTGGCGCAGCAGAAAGAAATTTAAGGCCGAATGAATATGTGGTAAGTAATCCTGGCAGAGCACAACTGATCAATGCCTCAAAGCTTTCTGGTCGAACTAAAAACGGACTAGGCGTCGGAGTTTTTAACGCTGTAGAATCTTCGATGAAAGCGGTAGTTAGAAATTCGGCAACGGGAATAGATAGAGAAGTAGAAACAAATCCATTGACAAATTACAATGTCTTTGTGCTGAATCAGAATTTGAAAAACAATTCATCTGTTACATTAACAAACACAAATGTTATAAGGAGTGGTGCAGCCTACGATGCGAATGTAACTGGAGCAAATGTAAACTTGAGTGATAAAAATAATAAATACGAAGTTGATGTAGAAGGCGCCTTGAGTCAAAAATATTTTTCTGATTCAGTGGGACTTGGCCATAACTTTGAGGTAGAGTTTGGGAAAACAGCGGGAAGATTTAATTACGAATTTGGATATAGCGAAGAAAGCGATACCTACGACCCCAACGACCTAGGATTTTTATTCAACAATAATTCGCGGGTTTTTTATGCAGGTGGTAACATCGCTCGATACGAAGCTTTTGGACCTTTCAATAATGCAAATTTAAATTTCAATTTAAGTTATGAGCGATTATATGCACCTAACGTGTACCAAGCATTTGAAATAAATACTCGTTCTAATTTCCAATCCAAAACCTTTCACAACTTTGGTTTTTTCGCCAGCACTCAACCTACCGCAAAAAATGATTACTTCATAACAAGAAGTGAAGATTTCAGTCAATACCTGCGCATGCCTGCTTGGGGATATGGCGGTCTTTGGTTATCTTCTGACTACCGAAAAAAACTAGCTTTAGATGGTGAAATATACTATGGTGGTAATAAAAAATGGCAAGGCCGATACTGGGGATTTTCTTTTTTCCCAAGGATACAAGTCAACAACAAACTAATAATTCGTCCGAGACTAGGAATTGACTGGTCCCGGAATGATCCGCAATATGTAACCACTTATGAGAACGAAAGTACTTTTGGTAATAGTCAGCAAAAGGTAGTAACCACAGAATTAAATTTGACCTACGTTTTCACACCAAAAATGTCATTCAACCTAGAGGGTCGACACTACTGGGCTTCTGTAGCTTTCGATCAATTTTGGAAGATTGGTCCAAATGGCGGACTTTTATCCACAGATTTTAACGAATTTTCAGATATTAACTTTAACGCATTTACCATAGATTCCTTTTTTCGTTGGCGTTTTGCGCCAGGATCTGATATATTTTTCATTTGGAAAAACAATAGATTTTCTGACGACAATATCCCAATTCCTACCTTTCGAAAAAATTGGGATTTGTTAAAAAACAATCCTTCGCGAAATAGTTTTTCTTTAAAGGTGATTTATTATTTGGACTACCTATCTTTAGCAAAAGGATAATTCAATTAATAACCCCTATGATAAAGCTGGCCCAAATTCTACGTTTGGCCGGATTACATTTAATTCTGGTCACCTTAAGTATGAACCCAACTACTGCTCAAGATAATTTATCTTATCAATCCCCCGATCCAATTATTCAATCATTAGTAGATGCGCCACCTACTCCAGGGGCTTACATTAGCCCCAATGGAAAATGGATTCTAATGGCACAGCGACCTAGCATGCCCAGCATCGAGGAAGTTGCACAAACAGAATTGCGTCTAGCGGGGATTCGAATTCAGCCTAGAACGAATGGTTCCAGTCGTTCCAGCTATTTTAATGGTTTGATCTTAAAAGATATATCTTCCAATGTTGATTATCCAATTCAAGGATTACCAGAAAATGCTAGAATAGAAAACATCACTTGGGCAAGCGATGGTAACAAGATCGCTTTTACCCAAACGCTTAACAATGGAATTGAACTATGGATCATTGATACGCCTGCTAAGCAAGCAAAGCGACTGACAGAAGCAAGAATCAATGACGCGATGAATGGCATTCCATACAGATGGTTTCAAAATGGAAAGTGCTTAATCGCAAAGGTAATTCCTGAAAATCGTGGTAGCGCTCCAGAGGAATCTTTGAGACCTTTTGGACCAACAATTCAGTCCAACTCCGGAGAATCTGCGCCGGTCAGAACTTATCAAGATTTGTTGAAAAATCAACATGACATAGCTTTATTCGAATACTATACTCAAAGTGAGCTGCATAAAATAGATCCCATTACTGGAAAAACTGAGGTGATTGCACCAAACGCAATCTATAGTGGAATAACTTCCTCTCCCGATGGAAAGTATTCTTTGTTGACAGAAGTCGTTAAGCCTTATAGTTATATTGTTCCATTCAGTCGCTTTGCACAAAAGATTTATGTGATCGATGAACATGGCAAACAGGTGAAATTAATCGCAGAAATTCCAGCTTCTGAAAACATCCCAAAAGGTTTTGGAGCCACTAGAACAGGTCCTCGATCTTTTTCATGGCGATCAGATGCGGATGCCACTTTGAATTATGTTGAAGCGCTTGATGGAGGAGACCCTAAAAAAGAAACACCTTTTCGAGACCAAGTATTTTTATGGGAAGCCCCTTTTGATAAACCTGCTATCGAAGGACCAAAAACTAAGTTTCGCTACGGCGGTATAAACTGGTGCGATTCAGAAAAGGCATTGATTTATGAATGGTGGTGGACTGATAGACGAGAGGTAACCCAACTTTGGAATCCTTCGAATCCTGCGCTGGAACCTAAAGTTATATTTGACAGAAGTTGGGAAGATACTTATACAGATCCCGGAGGATTTCAAACTACCGAAAATGAGAATGGCCGACGAATATTGCGTACAAGTGCTGACGGAAATAGTTTTTATCTAGTAGGTCAAGGAGCTTCTGATGAGGGAAATCGACCATTTATCGACACTTACGAAATAGCATCTGGAAAGACTGCTAGACTTTGGAGATCAGAAGCGCCATTTTATGAAAGACCTGTGAAGTTAATAGATATTGAAAAAGGGTTGGTTTTGACGCGAAGGGAATCTGAAGAAAATCCAGCCAATTTTTTCATCAGAAATCTAAAAGATGGAAGCATAGAAGCGGTCACAAAGTTTGAAAATCCATACAAAGCTTTAGATGGCGTTAAAAAGGAATTGATCAAATACAAGCGAAAAGATGGGGTTGACTTGACAGGTACCTTATACTTGCCGGCTGGATATAATGCTGAAAAAGATGGGCCCTTACCGACCTTAATGTGGGCCTATCCGAAAGAATTTAAAAGCAAAGATGCTGCAAGTCAAGTCGATGGTTCTCCTTATGAGTTTACTCGATTGGGATGGTACTCTCCAATTTTTTGGGTTACCCAAGGGTACGCCGTTTTTGATGACTTTGGAATGCCAATCGTCGGCGAAGGAAAAGAGGAACCCAATGAAACTTTCGTTGAACAATTAACCATGGACGCAGAAGCGGCTATTGATAAATTGGCAGAAATGGGAGTTTCGGATCGAAACCGTTTGGCAGTTGGTGGTCATTCTTACGGTGCTTTTATGACAGCAAATCTCTTGGCACATACAGACTTATTTGCTGCTGGAATCGCAAGATCAGGTGCATACAATAGAACCTTGACCCCGTTCGGATTTCAGTCTGAAGAAAGAACATTTTGGGAGACTCCTGACACTTATTTTAAGATGTCTCCATTTATGCATGCTGATAAAATAAAGGCACCCTTGTTGATGATCCATGGTCAGGCGGACAATAATTCAGGTACTTATCCTATGCAGTCTGAACGCATGTATGGTGCATTAAAGGGACTGGGAGCAAATGTTCGCTTGGTGATGTTACCTCATGAATCTCATGGCTATCAGGCCAAAGAATCTATCCATCACATGCTTTGGGAAATGTCAGAATGGTTAGATAATTACGTAAAAGACAAAAAAGTACTCCCCAAACCGTAAAATTCGAAGAAGAAAAGGAACTTAATTCCCCTATTAACTTTTATTGGAAAAGTTACCTCAAATCCTCTCTTTTAGGCGGAAACCTATAGGCTATATGAGCGTATACAAGGCTGATTTCTAATGATAATCCGCTCATGCTCATAAGCAAACAAATAACACTATATACATTCATTCTGGTTCTTGTTACCCTAATGGCAGGAATTGTTGGATACAAGTCTCTCGATCGGAATCAAATTAACATCTCAAAGACCATGGATGTTATGGTTACTAATAATGGAATTTTAGATCAATTCAATACACAATTACTTTCCATCAATACCTGGTTTATCAATCCTAATGTACAGACGGACATACGGTTGGAAATTCTCAAACTAAATTCCATTGCAAAACACATCGAATTGCCTGAAATCCAAAATTCGATTCAGGATTTTGATGACATAACTTCACTTTATTTAAATTTTCTTGAAGTAGAAGGAAAAGTAAGTGATACCAAATCCTATGAGCAACTTAATAGTCATTATAACTTTGCATCTAGTCGTGTCAAGAAAACAAATGAGTTAAATAGGAATTTGGCGGCCATGAAGGCAAATGAGATTTCAGAAGGAATAGGTTACAGCAAATTTTTATCGAATTGCTTGACTTTTCTTTATTCCATTCTGATACTTTTTGTAGGGTTTGTTTTAGGCAAAAAAATTAAAAAGACTAATTCAGTCCAGAAAAATTATAATGAAAAGTTGGCCGATAAACAATCCTTTATTGAAGCAGCAGACAAAGAATCAACTGTTCAAGTTATTGAAAAGCAAAATGAGGACTTAGCGGAACTTAATAAAACATTGAAATTAAAAAATGACACCTTAGACAATTTCATCTATCGGGTTTCTCATGATCTCAAAGCCCCTTTAACAAATATCAAAAGTTTTACTAATCTGCTGAAAGGAAAACTAAAAGGGCACCATGATCCCCATGTTGAAAAAACTATTGGTTATTTAGAAAAAAATTCGGAAAAATTATTTTTAACCATCCATGACCTTATGGAAGTGTCACGAATTGAACAAAGCCTAGCACAAAAATCAAGTTGGATAAATATAAATCAAACCATCGATCAGGTCAAAAAAGATCTGTTCAAAGAAATTGTTGACTCGAGTACAAAAATAAAAATTAGCTTAGAAAAAGCGGATCAAGTTTATTTCAGCGAATCAAACCTAAAGTCAATAATAAGCAACTTGATTACCAATTCAATCAAGTATAGGAATGAGGAAAAAGCAAATTTGATCCAAATTTCAACCCAAGTCGTCAATAATGTCACCCAACTTATTATTAAAGACAATGGAATTGGAATTGATCTTGACAAACACCGAAGTAAATTATTTACCATTTTTAATCGCTTCCATACACACAAAGAAGGAAATGGTGTCGGATTGTATATCGTAAAAAAATTAATTGTTGAAGCAGGTGGTGATATTGAAATAGACTCTACAGTGAATGTTGGAACAACTTTTACGCTTTCTTTCCCCAAAAGAAAGGAACTAGTCATTCCAGTAAACACAAACACTTAATCAAAATTATTAACCCAAAAGTACTTTATTAATCATTCAAGGGTAAAATATGTCAATTAGTAAAAAAATAATATTTAGCTCAACCCTCGTTGCCCTTTTGGCACTTCTTGCTGGCTTTATTGGTTATCGGAACATGTCATCCATGGGTGAGCAGATAGAGGAATGCATGCAAAGTAATATCGCCTCCGCGCATAACCTATTCGAACTTCAAAATGAACTTTCTGGAATAGATGACTTTTTTGTTGGTAAACAACAAGGCAACAAATGTAAAAAAATGTTGTCCAGAGTGTCGTCAATTACACAAGAACTAGCCAATTCAGGTTACTCAGATATTATTGCACTAAATCAGGTAAATGCTGAATATCAAAATTATTATACCAGTGTAAAGAATGGAATTGAGATAAAATCGTCCCAATTAGAAATTAGTAAAGCACGTGCAAGTAAAATTCTGGAAAACACAATTCGCCAGAATGATGAACAAATGCGAAAAAAAGTCAGCCAGTTAAACATAAGCATTGCAAATACAAACTTCTGGATAAGTTTAGTATGTGTGCTAGTCTTTGCCATGGCGATTATCTTCGGACAATTAATAGCCAGAGCGCTTAATAAATCTCTTTTAAGTTTGGAACATTCCGCAGCAGAAATTTTGAAAGGAAATTTCTCTTCCAAAGTGGAAATAAACAGCAATGACGAATTTGGCTATTTGGCGAAGTCCTTTAATCATTTGGCAGAAGGAGTTCAACAGAAAAATCTGATTGAGCGACAGAAAAATGAAATGGAAAGATTAAACAGTCAATTAAAGGCTAAAAACGAATCGCTGGATAGTTTCGTTTATCGGGTTTCACATGATTTAAAGGCGCCGCTAATAAATTTAATTTCTTTGCAAAAAATATTTAAGACCAAAGTGAAGAACGATATTGATCCATCTTCAATGAAAACCATGGAATTCATGGAAAAGAATACTTTTAAATTACAGGAAACAATTTACGACTTGCTAGAAGTGACAAGAGCAGAAATCAACTCGGACACTAGTATAGAAAAGATAAATCTGTCCGATGTAGTTCAAGAAGTATTACAAGAAAACGGAGAAGCAATTGAAAAAAGTAAGACGTCAATTCGAATAAATATTGAAGAAGAATACATTCATTTTTCTAAGACTAATCTAAAAAGCATTTTTGCAAATTTGATTACCAATGCAATTAAATATAGGGATGAAAAAAAGGATAACCTTGTTATTATCCAATCTTCAAGACAAGGAGAATTCTATAAATTGATAGTCAAAGACAATGGCATTGGAATTGATTTAGAAAAACACGAAGAAAAACTATTTGGAATGTTTAGCAGATTCCACAATCATGTTGAAGGTTCCGGCGTCGGACTTTACATAGTGAAAAAAGTGGTTGAGGAGTTCGGAGGAACAATCAATGTCAACAGTCATGTCGGCGAAGGAACCGAGTTCATCATCAATTTGCCCTATAAGGAAATAGTAATTTCAGAAGAGCGTAAAGAGGTAGTTGAAAGATAACCTATCCTCAAAAAAGGCAACAAAAAAGGCACCCGATAATATCGAGTGCCTTTTTTAATTTTTTTTGATTTATCTACTAAGCAGAAATTCCTTCCAACTCGTTCATTATCTCAACCATTCTTTCATAAGACAATGGCTTATTGATGTATCCTCCCAATTCAGTATATCCATTTGCTTCTGCCTGGTCTTTCACGTGAAGAGATGAAGTTAACATTACAACCACTATTGTTGCCTTATATGCATCAGATAGCTTTTCGTATTCTGCAAGAAATTCGAAACCATTCATGATAGGCATGTTCACATCCAATAGTATTAATGAACGCTGAGAATCCTGAAATTCTTTGTTTGATTGTAAAAAATCTAGCGCTTCTTGTCCATTAAGCGCGGTGAATATTTTATCAGTTACCTCCCATTCTTCCAAATACATAGTATGGAGGTAATTGGTAGATTCGTCATCATCGACGAGTAGAATTGAATCGAACTTTTTCATTTGAGCATTATTTACTTAAAAATTAGCGTGTAACTAACTATGAAGTGAAAACAATGCCAGAATTCGATTTAGACCAGATAATTGTCACAAAAACGAAAAACATCTACTTTTTATCCTTTAATTCGATGCTCAACTCATTCAATTGCGTTGAATCTATTGGGCTTGGCGCGTCAATCATCATATCTCTTCCTTGGTTGTTCTTTGGAAAGGCAATGAAGTCCCTAATAGAACTTTGACCATTCATTACTGCACAAAGGCGATCAAATCCAAAAGCAATTCCGCCATGAGGAGGAGCACCATATTCGAATGCTCCCATCAAAAAGCCAAATTGAGCTTCAGCTTCTTCTTTCGTAAACCCGAGTAAATCAAAATTTCTTGACTGCAAGGCTCGATCATGTATTCTTATTGACCCTCCCCCAATCTCTGAACCATTCAGCACCAAATCATAGGCATCTGCTCGTAGACTTTTCATTGTTTCATGATCCCCACTAAGCATTCTATCGACATCTTCTTTTTTAGGAGAAGTAAATGGATGATGCATCGCATGAAATCTTTCTGAATCTTCATCCCACTCTAATAGAGGAAAGTCTACCACCCAAAGTGGTTTGAAGTCACCTTCCTTCATTAATCCCATTCTTCTACCCATTTCCAGCCTCAACTCGTTGAGTTGCTTTCTTGTCTTTTCAGATTCCCCACAAAGGATTAGCAACAAATCTCCTTCCTTTGCTCCCATCTTATCCGCCCAACCTTGTAGCTGTTCATCAGAATAGAATTTACCTACTGAAGATTTGATTCCACCACTTTCCATTTTGACATAGACCAAGCCTTTCGCTCCAATTTGAGGTCGCTGCATCCATTCCGTCAATTTCTTGATATCCTTATTAGAAAATTGATCTGCCTGTCCAGTAGCACATATTCCAACAACCAATTCAGCATTATCAAACACAGGAAAGTCATGTCCCTTTGCCAGCTTATTGAGTTCAGTGAATTCCATATCAAATCGTAGGTCTGGCTTATCAGATCCATATCTCTTCATTGCC
This sequence comes from uncultured Saprospiraceae bacterium, assembly GCA_937930025.1. Lineage (GTDB taxonomy): Bacteria > Bacteroidota > Bacteroidia > Chitinophagales > Saprospiraceae > JABDJM01. The sequence continues at coordinate 13,017 of CALGJW010000229.1, forward strand.
TCATCGTAAGACATCCTCGGAAAATCTGGCAAATCAATTCCTTTAACCGTTTTGAAAAGATATTTAGTCAATCCTTCAAATGTGTTCAAGATATCCTCTTGCGTAACGAACGCCATTTCGCAATCTATTTGGGTAAATTCCGGTTGACGGTCCGCTCTTAAATCCTCATCTCTAAAGCATTTCACTATTTGAAAATAGCGATCCATTCCAGCTACCATTAAGATCTGCTTGAAGGTTTGAGGCGATTGTGGTAAGGCGTAAAACTGCCCTTGGTTCATTCTACTAGGCACTACAAAATCCCTGGCCCCCTCTGGTGTACTTTTTATTAAAAAAGGTGTTTCTACTTCGACAAATTTCTGCCCAGCGAGGTACTTCCTTGTCTCAATGGCCAGATTAGAACGAAAAATTATATTGTTTTGAACCTGAGGTCTACGAAGATCCAAATAGCGATATTTCATTCGAATATCTTCACCACCGTCTGTTTCATCTTCTATCGTAAACGGCGGAGTTTTCGATGCGTTTAACACCTCCAATTTGCTCACCTCTATTTCTATATTTCCAGTAGGTCGATTAGGATTTTTATTGGACCGTTCTCTTACTTTTCCTTCAATTCGAATCACATATTCTCTTCCCAGTTTTTGAGCCTGCTCAGCCAATTCTGCATTTTCCTCAGAATTAAAGACTAGCTGTGTGATTCCATACCGGTCCCTAAGATCAATAAAGGTCATACCTCCAAAATCTCTACTTGTTTGCATCCAACCACAAAGGGTTACATCTTGACCTACATGTTCCATTCTTAGCGCTCCACAATCGTGTGTTCTATACATATCTCTTTTTTAACAGTTCTCGAGAAAATTCTTGCAAAAATAGGCTTAATGATTCATATCCACCAGTTTGTCAATCCAATAATATTCATAAGGCAGAATTTACACTAGGTGATACGAAGCCAGCAAAGAAAAGATTGCTGCAAAAACCATTAATTTCCTTAAACAACGGCTTTGTAACTATGGTCTGAAATTGCAGTTTTTATCCATCTGAATTTCAAATCCATTGGAATTTCTTAAAAGCCATATTTTTATTATCTTCACTTAGTACAATAATTTTCATACCAAACATTAGACTACCGAGATAATTTTATCGGTATCACAAAAAGAAAACTAAACCAATGAAAAATTTACTCCTCCTAATCATGTTAAGCATGGTTTTTACCATGTCTGATACACAAGCCCAAAATGCAAATATTGGAAGCAAAGCCTGTTATGTACAAAAAGCAGGACTACCAATAAACTATACCGATGCTGACGCCCGATACTATTCATTAGTTACCAAAGGATCGTATGCCTATGGTTTAGACAATGAAAATAAAAGACTTTTCGGATGGCAAGTGGACGAAGTAAATCCAGTTATCAAAGCAGTAGTCAGTCTATATGGATTTTCCGTCAATTCCCCAAAAAGACAATCTAAAAAAGTTGAGAAAAAAGACAAAGATGGAAAGGTAATTTCTAGTTATACTGAATATTGGTATGAAGGAAGAGCTGTAGGAAATGGCACGCTTTATATCTATGGTCATCAAAATGAATTCTCCTATAGCACTAAGACACCAAAAGCAAAAAAGGGTCCGACGAAAGCTGAACTTCGTGCGGAGGAAGAGCAAAAGAAGCTAGAAGACAATCCATTTTTGACAGAAGAAGTAATCGACGATTTAGGCTCATCTGAAATTGAAGAAGATTCTGGATTGGAAGGTCTTGAACTTCCTTTGGCAAGAAGAATTAATATTGACAAAGTGAAAACAATGAGTTCTAATAAATTCAAGAGTGGCTATGCTGCACTTCAAGACTATCGTACAAGAGTTTATCCGGCCTTATCTGACTTTAGAGCAGCCTATCCTCAAGGAGCATACAACAATGCCATCAACGCACTAAATAGGCAATATGGGTTTGCTCCAAATAAAAGTATTTTCAGATTAAAGACTATCAAGAATGACAAGCACCCGGAATCGAAATTATGGAATAACGCAACTGATGCGGCTATTCAAATTTTCAAATTAGTTAGATTTAACAAACCAGTTGCCAAGCAAAAATCTTCAATGATGGCAATCATTGATTACTTTGTAACTCAGGTTGAGCGTAATAGTGAGGATGATAAAAAGCAACGAAAAGTAAAAAAGGCAGCACTAGAAAATCTCATGAACATCTACTATTTCCTTGATATGCACGATGAGGTATTGGCCATTGCTGGAAAACATTTAGAATCCAAGAAGCTCGGAAAAATGGCAGAACGCATGGAAGCCAAATCTAAGCGCCAGTCGGCCCACTTGGCATTCCTAAAAATGAATTCAGCTCATTTAGATGATGACACAATGGAGTTTGATGAAGGTGACATTGTAGAGCTTGAAGAAGAAGGAGAGGCAGATGACGGAAAGTAATTTCACTTATTAGATAATATTATTAAAACTCCTGATGTAGTGCATCAGGAGTTTTTTTATTAAAAAACCCCTTCCAAATCGGAAGGGGTTTAACATCCCAAAAACAGATTTAAGATAATACCCTGATAACGTACTAAACTGTGCAACAATAGTACGGGTACATACCTTAACCGAGTGAGTAGAAATCACTCAAGTTCTTGAGGTCCAATTATAGTTAGGACCAATAATAAGTTTTTGCCGAATAGGCATTTATGTTCATGGAAATGATGATCAACCCATCGCCTTAATATCTCTCATCACAGATACTAATAGGTAAAAAACAAATAGGGAATGATTCGAGACGAATTATTCAATTTTAGTCCAGAGACTAAGTTCGATTTTTGAGAAGTGAAATTTTTCGGTTGGTAGGAATACAACAAAGATAGAAATAATCTTGGTTTTGAAAAGATTTTTGAAAAAAAGTTGTGGGTTCATTACACATGCGAAAAATGCAAAAGTTATTTTTTCCTTGGCTAACAAATGTTGTGAGTATGACGAGATAAACTGTGTTGATATGTGATAAGAAAACATTTACCATCTAAAGCCTAGCTCGCAACTTACTTATCTTGGTTGTTCCAATTTCTACAACTAACATGGAGTAAGGATGATTAACTGCGTTGATCTGTTAAATGATGACCAGCTCAAGCATGAAAGTCACGTTCGTTCCTCACTATTCTCTTTTTTTCATGCCCAAATAATAGTTCAGGCTACAAAGCTTTCGGTTTTAATTGGTTCCGTGAAGTTCCGCGATAGATTAACTGCGTTGATCTCTGAGGTGGGGCCCTTACAATGTAAAGCCTAACTCGTGCCTCGCTTGGGCTTTTTTATTTCAAAATCCTTGTCCAAGATCCAAGCTTTCAGTTTTAATTGGTTCCGAGAGTATTCGCGATAGATTAACTGCGTTGATCTCAAAGTGATGACCAGCTCAAGCATGAAAGCCTCGTTCGTTCCTCACTATTGTCTTTTTTTC
>CALGJW010000230.1 GCA_937930025.1 uncultured Saprospiraceae bacterium
GACTACTTGGTTGCTTTGGGTGGTCTTCAACCAGATACTCGTCTTCAGTCCGCTATAGGTGATTTAAAGGTTTATCCTACACCGACTAGTGATTGGGCACAAGTAGACTTATCCAGCTTAGGTCAAGTTAAGCACATGACCATTTTATCTGCAGCTGGACAACAAATGTACTTTAATGACAACGCTACGCTTAGTAAAACCAAAATCGACTTAGACGTTAGAGATTGGAATACTGGTGTATACTTTATTCAAGTAGCCATTGAAGATGGTAGATGGCAATACGGTAAATTGGTTATTGCTAAATAAGAAACCAGTTGAGACATAAAAATGGCCCGATGAATATGAATTCATCGGGCTATTTTTTTATCCCTAAGAAATATTGAATTTAGGTATCTCCAGCTATTGTCTCTTGAGTCGAATATGAAAAAAAATGTAATATCCAGAGGTGCCCTTTAAGCAGGATATTCTACAAAATTTCTTGGGGTTTCATACAATCTCACTTGCAAGTCCAAGTGACTTTCTAGACGTTTGCGTAGATTATTCCATATCACATAGCAAATATGCTCAGCAGTGGGGTTTAGTTCTTTAAACTCTTCTGTATCCAGATTTAGGTTTTTATGGTCATATTTTAGCTCTACTTCTTCATAGATAATCTCCTTCAGAATTTTCAAATCTATTAAATAACCCGTTTCTGGATTCACCTCTCCGATGACTTTCACTTCGAGTTCATAATTATGACCATGGTAATTGGGGTTATTACATAGTCCAAAAACGGCATTATTCTTTTCATCTGTCCATTTTGGGTTATATAGCCGATGGGCCGCGTTAAAATGGGCTTTTCGAAATACAGCAACTCTCATAGTCTATTTATTTTCAATAACAAAGATATCAAATCATAGTTGCACTCTAGGATAGGAAGATTTTACTTACTTTTGATGATGTCAGAAAAGTCTAGTATCCACCAATTTAAGATGCGAGGGGCGGGAGGCCAAGAAGTAGATTTTGGTCAATATGTCGGAAAAAGTGTTTTGGTGGTTAACGTGGCTTCAGAATGTGGTTATACGCCACAATATGGAGTATTACAAGAGTTGTACGAGACACATCAGGATAAATTAGCCATTGTAGGAATTCCTTGCAATGACTTTGGAGGGCAAGAACCAGGTACCAAGGAAGAAATCATAAGCTTTTGTCAAAAAAATTATGGTGTTTCCTTCCCAATAACCGAAAAAGTTCAAATTATTAACCCTCCACCACACGCCATTTACCAATGGCTTTGCCAACAGGCAAAAGAATTGGGCATGGTCAATACTGTAGATTGGAACTTTCACAAGTTCTTATTGGATGGTAATGGAGCATTAGTGGGTTCATATCCTTCGGCGGTTTCCCCGATAGATGATGAAATTCTCGATAAACTTTAGTTTTCTCTTCTGGCCCTTATTTTTTTTAAAATACAGGGATGCACTTTAAGAATATCATTGGTCAACATACAGTTAAGCAAAAACTGCTTGAATCTATTGCTGCGAAAAAAATTCCGCATGCTCAGATATTCATGGGTCCTGAGGGTTCAGGTACGCTGCCATTGGCTTTGGCATTTGCTCAGCTTTTAGTTTGCGAAAATCCTACTAAAACAGATTCTTGTGGTACATGTGCTGGTTGTCTCAAGGCCTCCAAATTCGCACATCCAGATGTTCATTTTACTTTTCCTACAGTTGGTGGAAGTGGATCAGTTTCCTCAAACTATTTGAAAGAATGGCGAGACGCCATTAGCACTAATCCATATTTAAATGTTTTTGATTGGGTCTCAATTCTGGGTGCAGAAAACAAACAAGGAAATATCAATAAGGCAGAATGTGTTCAGATTCTACAAAAACTGAGTCTTAAATCTTTTGAAAGCCCTAATAAAGTATTAGTGATTTGGATGCCGGAATATTTAAAAAAAGAAGGTAATCGGCTGCTCAAACTCATTGAAGAGCCTCCCAAAAACACCTATTTCATTTTAGTGGCAGAAGACTCAGAAGAAATATTGGGAACCATTCTATCAAGATGCCAAATAGTAAAGGTTCCTCAAATAGCCGAGGATGATATTCTTGCCAGCCTACTTGATAAACATCAAGTGGAGCCATCAAAAGCAAAAAATATTGCACGTCTCGCAAATGGCAACTATTTGGTCGCGCAAAAAATGATGGCCGAATTAGATAATAATTCAGCAATTGTATTTTTGGAATGGATGCGAAAATCCTGGAAAGGCAACGGAGCAGAGATTGTTGATTGGGTAAACGAGATCGCAACTGTCGGAAGAGAAAACCAAAAATTTTTCCTTCAGTATGGCCTTCATTTCTTGAGAGAATGTTTAGTTATGCCTTGGCAAACTCAAGAACAATTAAGATTAGGACAAGAAGAAATTAATACGGCTGAAAAAATGAGGCAAGTATTGGATTGGTCAAAAATCGAAGCCATGTGTGCTTTGATTAATGATTGTAGCTACCATGTAGAGCGCAACGCCAATACAAGAGTACTTTTCATGGATGCTTCTCTTCAGTTAAACACTATATTTAAGTCTTAGCTATTAGCTTAGACAGAAATTATAAATTTTAGATTATGGGATGCGCAAGTTGTGGTTCAGGAAAAGTTGGAGAAGATGGAAAACCCCTAGGTTGTAATAGCCATGGTGGTTGTGCCACAGGTGGGTGTAATAAGATGAACACCTTTGATTGGCTTTCCGCTATCGATTTAAAAGAACCAGAAGGTTCTTCCATAGTAGAGGTTAGTTTTAAGAATGGCTCGAGAAAGGCCTTTTACCATAATCCTCCTTACACTCGGACGAGTACCGGAGATATGGTTGTCGTAGAAACTGGAAATGGGTTAGACATAGGAAAAATTTCATTGAGTGGTGAGCTGGTTAGGCTTCAAATGAAAAAGAAAAGAGTCCCGGAAGATGCAGAATTAACGAATGTTGTCAGAAGGGCTAGTGAGCGAGATTTGGAAAGACTAACCGAAGCAAGGAATATCGAAATGAATACTTTGGTTCGTGCAAGAGTGATCGCTAGAAATTTAGGCCTTGAAATGAAGATGGGAGACATCGAGTATCAAGGTGATCTGCGAAAAGCTACTTTTTACTACACGGCAGATGGAAGAGTTGACTTTCGAGAATTAATTAGAATATACGCTCAAGAGTTTCGAGTAAAAATCGAAATGAGACAAATTGGAGCGCGACAAGAATCTGCAAGAATCGGTGGACTAGGATCTTGTGGTAGAGAACTCTGTTGTTCTACTTGGTTAAGTAATTTCAAATCGGTATCAACTTCCGCAGCTAGATATCAAAACTTAGCAATCAATCAAGCTAAGCTCAGCGGACAGTGTGGACGATTAAAGTGCTGCTTGAATTATGAGCTCGATACCTATGTTGATGCTTTAGAAGATTTTCCTAAAAACGCTGAACAGCTACATACCGAGGCAGGTACAGCGACGCTAGTTAAAACCAATATCTTTAAAAGGTTACTTTATTACGCATACAGAAATGAACAATTCAAGGGAAAACTTTATGTGCTTGGATTAGAACAGGTTAACGAAATTTTGGAAATGAATTCCAAAGGCAAAAAGCCTGTGGAATTGATGAGTTTCCAACTTGAGAATTCGGACATGGAAGAAGAAACTAACTTCGATTCTGACTTGACAGGAGTTATTGAACTTCCGCCTGAAGAAAGAAAAAGCCGGCACAAACGTAATTCTCGTGGGAGAGATAATCGTGGAGGAAATAGAGGAAGAGATAATCGCGGAAGAGGGCCGAGAAGAGAAGGGGATAAAAGAGGTGCTCAAAACCGAGGGAATGATACTCGTCCAAAAGGACCCAAGAAAGACGGCCCTAAAAGGGAAGGTCCTAGAAGGGATAAGCCTGAGAATCAAAGGGGAGATCATCGATCTAAGAATAGTGGAGATCGGCCACATAAAAAACGAGGACCAAGAAAACCGGATAACAGAAAACCTAACAGCGGAGGGGATAAGAAAAAGGATTAGGAAAAAACAAGGTGGGCCTTCTTTGGCGCTGAGTACTTTGGATGAATTTCGTTTATAGTCTCAGCCAAAAGTGGTCAAACCTAAGATCGAATTCCCGAGAAGGACCGCAATGTTTTTCAAAAAATATTCAAAATAAAAAAGGGCCACTATCCAACGATAGTAGCCCTTTTTTCTATTAGTTGACAAACTTTACTTCTTATCTAAAGTCTGTTTGATTTCTACGATTTCGTATGCTTCGATTACATCACCAACTTTAACATCATTAAAATTCTTGATTGTAATACCACATTCCATGTTGTTCTTCACTTCTTTCACATCATCCTTAAATCGTTTCAGAGATGATAATTCTCCAACAACATTCGCTTTAGTTGGGTAGACAACAATTCCATCTCGTACCAATCGTATGTGATGGTTTCGCTTTATGATTCCTTCGGTTACATAGCACCCAGCAATTGTTCCGATACGAGAGATTTTGTAAACTTCTCTAACTTCAACCTGAGAAGTAATCTTTTCTTCTTTGGTAGGTTCAAGCATCCCTTCCATCGCAGATCGAATTTCGTCAATCACTTCGTAGATGATGGAATAGGTCTTAATCTGAACACCTTCTCGTTCAGCTAATTTCTTAGCACCAAGAGATGGTCTAACTTGGAAACCAATTACAATTGCATCAGAAGCGGAAGCCAACAATACATCTGATTCAATGATTTGCCCAACTGCTTTATGAATAACATTTACTTGTATAGTCTCTACACTCAACTTGATCAAGGAATCTGCCAATGCTTC
>CALGJW010000231.1 GCA_937930025.1 uncultured Saprospiraceae bacterium
CTCTCAAGAATCAACTGGGTGGTTTTTTCAATATTTTCTTGTTGAGAAATCCTTAAGGAAAAGTCAAACCTAATAAACCCGTCAATCGTGAAATTCTGCAAAGGGTTTTTTAACATCACAGCATTAGGGATATAAACATCAATACCATCTTCCGTTTTGATTTGAGTGTCTCGAAATCTCAATTGAACGATTCGTCCTTTAAAATTATTTACCTTGATAACATCCCCTAATTTAAAAGGGCGATTAAAGGCCATCATCATCCCTGCTAGGAAATTCTCACCAATATCTTTGAAGGCAAAACCTATAATGAATGCCGAAAGCCCAGCAGTAGCTAAAATTGAAGTTACCAACTTTCCCAAACCAACGATTTGTAAAAAAGTTAACATTCCAATGAGAATAACAATAATTCTACTGATAGAAGCTATGAAATTGGTGAGAATCGGGTCGTCGGATTTCGTGTCTAATAGTCTATGAACCCATTTATCTATTCTCTTGCTTAGAAGCATACAGAGTAGGAGGATAAATAGGCCCAATAAGACCTTTGGAAAGATTACGATTCCACGTTCGTACCATAAAACGAATTGATCCTGAATGGAGTTAGCTATATTTTCCATTGATAAATTTGCGATTTGATAGATATTTTAAAAAATCTAATTTAAAATTAAACAGATTATAAAAAATCCTTATATTTAGACCGATTTCTGAATCTGAGAATAGCCCACAGTACATCGTCTACCTTGTTTTGTGGGCTTTTTTATGCACTTTCCTGAAATAACTGGCCATCCAAATAAGAGCACAAGGGATTCCGATCCAGATTAATTCACTCAAAATAACACGCATTCCCCATTCGCTAAAGAAATTTCCCATCCCCAAAGGAGAGACCAAAATATTTCTCCAAGGAAGAAAATATCGTTCAAGATCAAAAGGTATAAAAAAGCCCACCCCTCGACCACCAGTAGTCATGGCGTCTAGGACTCCATGTGAAACCGTACAAAAGAATAGGTATAGGAAAAGTGTATTCCATTTCTTTTTTCCTTTAAATAGTAAGGCCGCTATGGCCGAAAAAATGATTGCAAATAAGATGGAGTGTGTAACTCCACGATGTCCTAGCCAATGTTCGTAAGGAATCCCAAAATTGAAACTCAATACATCGGCATCCGGCAGAATGCTACACAGCACTCCCAAGCCAATAATCTTCCAACCAGGAGTTTGTTCAAAAAATCTTGAACCCGTTAAGGCGACTACTGCGTGTCCAAATGCTGAGGCCATAATTTAATGGGGATAACAACTTTGTAAAATCAATAGAAGGCTTTCAACACCGATTTTTTCCATTTTCTCAATGTTTTGCGCTGGAACTTCTGATACGGATGGGAGGCTATCAATTGCTTTAGTCAAAGATTCTTCCCGAATAAAATGAAATATAGGATAAGGAGATCTGTTGGTAAAATTTTCTGCTGCGGCCAAATCGATTCCTGCGAATTGATATTTTGGATGAAAACTTGCGATTTGGTATACACCTTCAAAACCAGCGGTAATTAACAATTCCTGTAGTTGGTCCACCGAATTGAGATATTCTTCAAAATTTTCTAATCCATTCGGAACCGTAACAAGGCTGCTTTCAATAGAAGGATTTAATTCTAACCAAAAAATTTCTTCCATCAATTGCTGAAGCAAGATTGCTCGATCAGTAGAATCTAAGACAATTTGATGCAACCTTTTATTAGCAATACTCTGTGCTGCGAATGGACATAAAGCAAATTGAATGACCATACGCTCCACCCATTTCATTGTCGCCCCTTTAATTGCTTTACTATCCATAAGGACGAAAATAGATATAAATGGGACTTAGAACAAACTCAATTGACCTTGTTTATATTGTCGGTGTAAACTAAGATTGTATTCAGGCATTTTGCGATCTTTGAAATACATTCTCCTGGCGAGCATGACCTGATCTTTTATCATCTGCGCTATATTTCCAGAACCTTTCATACGCGCTGACCATTTGCTATTCGCAAGATTTCCTTCATGACAGGCTTTTATTTGATTTAGAATTTTTTGTTTTCTATCTGGCATACTTCGCTCCAACCAGTCTTCAAAAATTGTAGCCACATCATTGTTTAGTCGAACCACACTATAGCCAAATCCCAGTGCACCGGCATCCGCGGCTTTTTTCGCGATCGGAAGAATTTCAGCGTCAGTTAACCCGGGAATAATAGGTGCCATCATGGCAAAAACGGGAATACCATTGGCGCTTAATTTTTCAATTACCTCAAATCTTTTTTGAGCAGTAGTCGTTCTTGGTTCCATTAAGCCGCGAATATTTTCATCTTCAGTGGTAATTGAAATCACAACCTTTACTAGTCTTTCCGAACTGAGCTGTTTAAGTAAGCTTAGATCTCTGAGAATTAAGCTGTTCTTTGTAATTATTCCAACGGGGTGTCTGTACCGCCAAAATATTTCTAGCAATGATTTCGTGATCCCTAATTTTTGTTCAATCGGTTGATAGCAATCTGTATTTCCTGACAACATTATTTCGTTGGCCACCCAATTTTTATTTGATAATTTTTGAGCCAATAGGGAAGGGGCCGAGGATTTATACAAGATCTTACTTTCGAAGTCCAGCCCAGCAGAATATCCCCAAAATGGATGGGTATTTCTTGCATAACAATAGACACAACCATGTTCACAACCTTGATAAGGATTCACCGAGAAATCGAATGGAAGATCTGGGCTATTTACACGATTTACAATGGATTTAGGTTCGGTTCGGAGGTAGTTTGTAGGTTGTTTCGATTCGCTTAGTTCAGGAATATCTTTAAAATAATTGTAGGAAGAAAAGGGGTCTGGTGTATTTATTTGTGCGCCACGTCCAATTTGTATTTGCTTTATTTTCGGAATCATTACGAAAAGATACATGCAAATAAATAATAAACAAAATGTTTTTAATAAATAAACATAAAGTATGCTTTAATTCGAGACAGCCTTAGCAATAACAGATTAAATACGATTAAAAATTAAACAGAAAGTAGTGATTGAATTTTGGATGGATTTGGGATAAAATGCCTTTGTTATTTCCACTTATTTGTTAAATACAGGTCGGAAAAGTAACCCATTGTATCTATATTTTAATTGCTTTTAAGCTAAACAAATATTTCAATTTGGCGTTTATTCTAAAGGTAGTAAATCAGCAAAAAAGATTTGTTTGAAAATTTTATTCAGGTTTTAACGAAGTTTTTTCTTTGTATTTTCACTTTAGGCAGAAAATTTTGTTGTTTTACTATATATCCAGCGCATAAACACAATCAGGATCAAAATATTATCACAAATTTTATTTTGATCATTTTATTACCTGAAAATAACTAGAAGATGATTAAGCGACTGGCGGATAATCTAAAGGCTGTGAGAAAAACGAGATGGCGAATGAGCCAAGACAGATTTGCACAATTACTCGATTCAACGAGGTCCAAAATAAATTCATACGAAAACGGCGGTGTAGAACCTAGCATCGCTTTTATTCTCAAGTTGCAACAATTGACAAATGTCAGTGCACAGCAATTATTCTATGGCCATTTAGTTTTAGAACAAATACCACCTTTTCCATTAGAGCAAGGACAAACTTACGTAGACGATACTAATGCAATTGTTGTCAATGAAAGTGAACTCGCTGAGGTTTTAGCAGCACAGAAAAACACTCAGGAAAACTTGGCAAGAATTGAAAATAAATTAGGAGAAATTAAGACACTTCTTCGAACGTAATTTTATTGACATTGCTTGGTAGAAAAATCTTGATGCCCTCTTCCAGGGTAGCAACTCCATACGCTAGAAACTGAAGCAATGCTCCATGCATTTTTCGTCTTTCGCAATTCAAAAAAACGAATATCTGATTTAATGGAATCGTCAGGAAGCTTATCTTCAATCACAATAAAAAAATCCTGATCAGGACTTCCTGTGATTCCATGATTCTTGCCGAGTTTTATTTGACGAGTGCTACCTTCCTCGACAGCAGGGAGTAAAGCCTTCATAAATGAACTTGCAGAAAGTATATTAATATTTTCTGCGGCTTGCAACTGCTTTTCCCGCGGATTATAGATTTCCAATGATTCCTGTTCTGCAATTTCGAAAAGAGCTTTAAAGTCTAATTGAGTTGCTACTCCTTTTTCCATCGGTTTATTTTCTTTAGTCGGGACATTAGCCACTTCGTTATTATTAGAACAAGCGTTGAATATTAAAAAGCTACTAAGTAATATTATATATCTCATGGTCATATCTTTATTAATATCCAGATGCCGAATCATCTCCTCTGGGATCAGCAACCCCTTCCAGGGTTCCATCATCTAATATTTTAATCGCTTCCACGCGACCAATTTTTCCGCGTTCTTTTAAAGTATGTCCAAGGGCTTCTAATTCTTTGATAGTTTGCTCGCTCAAAGCATTTTTTTCATAAGAAATTTGATCCGGAAGCCATTGATGATGAAACCTTGGTTTCGCCACTGCATCATAAGTGGACAATTTAAATTCACTGATGTTTAAAAAAACTTGTACTACTGATGTGATAATAGTAGAACCTCCAGGAGTTCCAACCACAAGGTCTAATTTCCCATTCTTAGTAACGATAGTAGGAGTCATTGAAGATAGCATTCTCTTTCCAGGTTGAATCGCATTGGCCTCATTGCCTACTAAGCCAAATACATTAGGTACTCCTGGCTTTGCTGAGAAATCATCCATTTCATTATTTAGAAAAAAGCCAGCTCCTTCCACAACAGTTTTAGATCCATAA
>CALGJW010000232.1 GCA_937930025.1 uncultured Saprospiraceae bacterium
TACTGGACAATTAGCTATTTTAGCTATGATGGCCATTCACCTTGGATATGAAAAAGGAACTATTCCAAGATCCTATTATAACCAATTGGTAAAGGAGTTAGAAAACATTCCTAGCAAGATTGAAAAGGTATTAGAATCTGACGCTCAGATCAAATACATTGCCTCAGAAATTAAAGATGCTCAGAATGCCTTATATTTGGGACGTGGCTATAACTTCCCAGTTGCGCTCGAAGGGGCATTAAAGCTGAAAGAAATTTCATATATCCATGCAGAAGGCTATCCCGCTGCTGAAATGAAGCACGGCCCCATCGCCTTAATCGACGAAAATATGCCTGTTGTGGTAATTGCCACAAATAAAAGTGCCTACGATAAAATCGTAAGTAATATTCAAGAAGTTAAAGCTCGTAAAGGAATTGTCATTGCCATTGTTTCCGAAGATGATACTATCATTAGCGAAATCGCGGATTATACAATCGCAATTCCAGATACAGATGAGCCTCTAACACCATTATTGTCGGTTGTTCCGCTTCAACTTTTATCCTATCACATCGCGAGAATGAGAGGATGTAATGTGGATCAACCAAGAAATCTCGCTAAATCTGTTACAGTTGAATAATAAAGCGAATCTAAACAGAGAAAGTCAGGCCGAAATGGTCTATAATTCTCAAAAGGATCTTTTGATTCTTCCAGAGTATGGAAGAAATATCCAACTCATGATCCGAGAAGTAAAAAAGATAGAAGACAAAGATAAAAAACAGGCCTACGCTAATGAAGTTGTAGATCTTATGCAACGAATGAATCCTCGTAACAAGCAAATGGAGGATTACATTGACAAATTATGGAAGCATTTTTTCCATATTGCTGAATATGAAATCGACGTTGAAACTCCTTCCGGATCTCAGCCTACAGCCGAAACTAATTTTGTAAAGCCCGATAGAGTTCCTTATCCTCATCATGCTATGAAATTTCGTCATTATGGATTTAACATCCAACGGATGATCGAATCTGCAATGGCTATGGAAGATGGACCAGTTAAAGATGGTTATTTTAGAGTGATTGGCTCTTATATGAAGCTTGCTTATAAAACTTGGAATAAGGAACATTATGTGAGTGATGATATCATCAAAGAAGATTTAGAATCTTTGACAAACGGGAAGTTTAAGTTTGATGCTGATACACAACTAGATATTCTTGCCAATCCAATTACAAAGAGACGTAATTCCAATAAGAGATCCAATAGCCATCAAAATAATAGCCGATCAAATAATCGAAATAATCGTGGTGGTGGCTATAGAGGAAATAATAATCGAAACAATAACCGAAACCGTCGATACTAATGTCGAATCAAGATGCCTTCGAAGTAATTGGAGGTCATAAGTTGAAAGGAGAGTTAATTCCTCAAGGAGCAAAGAATGAAGCATTGCAAATTCTTTGTGCCACTTTACTTACTTCTGACCCCGTACATCTCACTAACGTTCCTGAAATTCTTGATGTCAATAAATTGATAGAATTGCTAAGAGGATTAGGTGTAAAAATCACCAAAAATGCTCCCGGGGATTTTACTTTTCAGGCTGATCAAGTTGATTTAGATTATTTCAAATCCCCTGAATTTCAAAAGAACGCTAAAGGAATAAGAGGGTCGGTTATGTTGATTGGACCTCTGTTAACTAGATTAGGTAGAGCCTATCTTCCAAAACCTGGAGGAGATAAAATCGGAAGACGAAGATTGGATACCCATTTCCATGGCCTTAAAATGTTAGGGGGTGAATTTGTTTATGATGATAATGAAGGCACATTTTCAATTCAATCAGAAAAATTAAAAGGCACTTATGTGCTCATGGATGAAATATCTGTGACAGGAACAGCTAATGTTGTGATGGCAGCATCAATGGCTTCTGGTGAAACGCAAATTTATAACGCAGCTTGTGAGCCATATCTTCAGCAATTGTGCAAAATGCTTAATCGCATGGGTGCAAAAATTACTGGGGTTGGTTCAAATTTGTTGACCATCCAAGGAGTAAATTCCCTCGGCGGAACTGAGCATAGAATGTTACCCGACATGATTGAAATTGGTTCCTTCATCGGTCTGGCAGCTATGACGCAATCTGACATTCGAATCAAAGATGTTCAGGTAAAAGAATTAGGAATTATTCCTTCAGTCTTTAGAAAATTAGGGATTCAACTTAATATTGAAGGCGACGATATACATATTCCTGAACAGCCTCAATACGAAATTCAACCATTTATTGATGGCTCTATTCTAACAATTTATGATTCTCCTTGGCCTGGGTTCACACCAGACTTAATGAGTATTGTTTTGGTAACTGCTTCTCAGGCAAAAGGATCACTCTTGATTCATCAAAAAATGTTTGAAAGTAGATTATTTTTCGTGGACAAGTTAATTGATATGGGGGCTCAAATTATTCTTTGTGATCCACATCGAGCAACGGTAATTGGTCTTGAGCGAAAATCTCAATTACGTGGTATTCAAATGTCTTCACCTGATATCCGTGCTGGAGTTGCTTTACTAATAGCAGCTATGTCAGCTTCAGGAAAAAGTATTATCAATAATATTCATCAGATTGATAGAGGCTATCAAAATATTGATGGAAGGTTAAATGCGATTGGAGCTCAAATTACTAGGCTGTAATTTCTAAGAATTATTTTTCTCGATCAGTAATAAAAGTAACCAACTCTTCCATTGATTCTCGCGCTGGGCTTAATGGGAATTCATGCAAAATTTCGAAAGCTTCTTTTCGAAATCGCAGCATTACATTTTTAGCATATTCTAAACCACCAGAATTTTTAACAAATTCTATTACTTCTTTAATTGCAGATTGCTTCTGATTATGATTTTTAATGAGATTTATTATCCTTCGTCTTTTTAGGAACCCGGTTTGATTTAATGCATAGATCAAAGGGAGAGTCATTTTTTTCTCCTTTATATCTATTCCCAATGGTTTACCTACATCCTTAGTGCCATAATCAAATAAGTCATCCCTTATTTGAAATGCAACACCAATCTTTTCACCAAATGCACCCATTCGTTCTATATCGGCTGGAGAAGCTTTTACACTGGCTGCACCGGCCTTACAAGAGGCAACTATTAGACTGGCAGTTTTTCGTTGAATAATATCATAGTAGACGGACTCGCTAATATCCAGTCGTCTGGCTTTTTCCATTTGAATCAATTCACCCTCAGCCATAGCTTCTACGGCTTCAGAAAGAATTTCCAAGAGTTGGTATTCTTTCTTTCGAATAGCAATCAATAAGCCTC
>CALGJW010000233.1 GCA_937930025.1 uncultured Saprospiraceae bacterium
TTTTGAAAGAAGGAAAGGCAGTTTTCTGAGTTTAAAAATAGGCGTTTATTAACTCAAATAAAAGTTTGTGCGAAAAAAATTAACGATTTTTGCCCAATGAGTCGATTATTTAAAGATCAAATAGGCAGAACGATAGCCATCTCTGAAATACCTAAGCGAATCATTTCCTTGGTCCCTTCCATCACGGAATTGCTCTATGATCTTGGTTTAGAAGCAAATATACTAGGCAGAACAACCTTTTGTGTACATCCCGCAGCACTTCAATCTGTAACAAAAGTAGGCAGCACAAAGAAAGTTCACTACGATCGAATCGCTGCATTAACTCCTGATTTGATTATTGCCAATAAGGAGGAAAATGATAAAGTACAGGTAGAATATCTTGCAGAACGCTATCCTACTTGGGTGAGTGATGTGCCCCATTTTGATGCGGCTATGGATATGATCTATCAATTAGGTACTGTATTAGGTAAGGAAGCCGCCTGCCAAGCTATTATAGCCGAATCTATTCAATTTAAGGCCTTCTTAGGTAACAAAAGGGTAAAGAAAGCGGCGTATTTGATCTGGTATAAGCCCTACATGACCATCGGTAAGGATACGTACATTCACGATTTACTTCGACTATCTGGTTTTACCAATATTTTTGCTTCCCAAACACGCTATCCAATTTGTACCATTGAAGAAATAAAATCGCTCCACCCAGAGATTATATTATTATCCTCCGAGCCATTCCCTTTCAAGGAACAGCATATAGCAGAATTAGCTATACATTTCCCCAATATTCCTATTAAATTAGTGGATGGAGAAGCATTTTCCTGGTATGGTACTCGATTTTTGGAGACGTACGAGTATTTAATGAATTTATAACACGCTAATGAAAGAAACAGAATTTTTAATCGTAGGCCAAGGCATAGCAGGCACACATGTCGCTTGGTTTTTAGAAAAAGCGGGTCGCTCCTTCCATATTATTGATAATGCACATGCGCAATCCTCCACAAAGATAGCCGGAGGTTTAATCAATCCCATTACAGGTAGGCGTTTTGTGAAAAGTTGGCGAATTGAGGATTTATTGCCTTTTGCGAAAACCACCTATCAAGAGATGGAAGAATTTACCAAGATGCCCTTGTTCAAAGAATTGGCCATCATCCGATATTTTCAAAGTATCGCAGAAGGAAATAATTGGGTCACGAAGACCGCCTACGAGGGCTACGAAAAATATTTGCGTACTGATCCCCTTCAACAAGATTTAAGCGAAATCATCAATGATTCAGGCGGCTATGGAATTGTCAACGGAGCCAAAGTACAAGTCGGTCCAATTATTCATTTTTTTCAGCAATATTATTTACAAAAGGAGCGACTACATCAAGAACAATTCGATTATAGTCAACTAGTTATCCAAAATGAAGGGGTCCAATACAAAGACATTCATGCTAAAACATTGATCTTTTGCGAAGGTTTTTCAGCCAAAGCCAATCCTTGGTTTACGGCTTTACCTTTTGAATCTGCTAAAGGAGAAGTATTGATTTTAAAAATACCTCAGCTAAGCATTTCTTACATTATTAAAAAGAATCAATTCATTGTGCCCTTAGAAAAGGATTTATTTTGGTTTGGTTCCAACTATGAATGGGACGATTTAACGAATATTCCTACCGCTAAAGGAAAGGCTTACCTAGAAGAACGACTAGCAGATATTTTAAAAGTGGACTATGAAATAGTGGATCACCTTGCAGGTGTTCGACCTGTTTTAAAAGATCGACGCCCCGCTTTAGGGCGGCATCCAGCACATCGTTCTATCGCTATTTTAAATGGTTTAGGTACTAAAGGTGCTTCAATTGGGCCTTATTGGGCAAAGCACTTGGTCGATCATTTATTGGAAGGGACAGTTTTGGATACGGAAGTGGATATTGGGCGGTTTTTTAATTAAAAATGAAGAATTAAGAATTAAAAATTAACACCCAAGTAGCATAATTTTTAATTTTTAATTCTTCATTTTTAATTTTTAATTCCTCTTTAAGGAAATTTAGGAAATTGATCAAAATCAGGTTTTCGTTTTTCCAAAAAGGCATTCCTACCTTCTTTCGCTTCTTCCGTCATATAGCCTAAACGGGTTGCTTCCCCCGCAAAAATTTGTTGTCCCACCAAACCATCATCAATTAAATTAAAGGAGAATTTCAACATTTTAATCGCCATTGGACTTTTCTTCAAGATCTCTTGTGCCCATTCAAAAGCCGTCACTTCTAAATCGGCATGTGGGATCACCGCATTCACCATTCCCATATCAAAAGCCTCTTGGGCGGAATAATTTCTTCCTAAAAAGAAAATTTCCCTTGCTCGTTTTTGTCCCACCTGTCTTGCTAAATAGGCAGAACCATAACCGCCATCATAACTCGCAACGTCCGCATCTGTCTGTTTAAAAATAGCGTGTTCTTTACTCGCCAAGGTAAGGTCACATACCACATGTAAAGAGTGGCCTCCACCAACAGCCCATCCTGGCACTACCGCAATCACTGCCTTATTCATAAAGCGAATTAAGCGCTGGACTTCCAAAATGTTTAATCGACCCACACCATCTGAACCTTGATAGCCAGTTGCCCCTCTTACGCGCTGATCTCCACCAGAACAAAAAGCGTATTTCCCATCTTTAGGAGATGGTCCTTCTCCTGATAACAAAATGACGCCAATGGATTGATCTTCTCTAGCATCATGAAAAGCATCCAATAATTCGCCAACCGTTTTAGGTCGAAAAGCATTTCTAACTTCTGGTCTATTAAAAGCGATCCGAGCAACGCCCTTCGCTTTTTTATAAGTAATATCTTCGTAATCTTTGGCAATTTTCCAAGGAATCTTTGACATAGTAAATTATTAAATGGGTTGAAGTATTAAAATCGAGATGAATAAAGGGGGAATATTCTATCCATTCTCCTGCAAGGTTACAAAATTGTCTGGTAAAGTTCTTTTGTTCCTAAACAAGATTTTTTAAAAAACGTTTTACTTCTTGTATTGATAAATAGTATTTTTGGGTTTAAAATTCAGAAATACCTACATGAGTAAGCAGCAAATACCTTTTCATAAATACCACGGCGCAGGCAATGACTTTGTGATGATCGATCAAAGAACAACCGAGTGGATTGACCCAAATGATATAGATTTCATTAGTCGTTTATGCGATCGACGATTTGGGATCGGTGGAGATGGTTTGATTTTATTAAAAAACCATACTAGCCATGACTTAGAAATGATCTACTTTAATGCGGATGGTAAGGAAGGAAGTATGTGTGGTAATGGAGGGCGATGCTTTGTAGCCTTCGCACATTACTTGGGTTTAATTAAAGAAACTTGCCAATTTATGGCCGTAGATGGACTACATGAAGCAGCCATCAATCCAGCAGGTAATTGGGTTGAATTAAAAATGATTGATGTAGCCAACATTGATTACCATCCAGATCATTACGTCATGGATACAGGTTCTCCGCATTATGTCACCTTTGTACCAGCGATTGATCAGGTCCAAGTGTTTGAAGAAGGGCGTGCTATTCGCTATTCTGACACCTATAAAAAAGTAGGTATTAACGTCAATTTTGTAGCCAATCATCCAAAAGGTTTAGATATAGCTACTTATGAACGAGGCGTAGAAGCCGAAACCTTAGCTTGTGGAACAGGGGTGACTGCGGCAGCTATCGCCTTCTATCTAGACAAACCTATGAAAGCTATTTCTTTTATAGAGGAAGGCGGTATTCCTGTGAAAGCGAAAGGGGGAGATTTAAGCGTGCGCTTTGAAGTAACCGACAATACCTTTTCTAATATTTGGTTGTGTGGCCCCGCCCAACGGGTGTATGGGGGGGAGGTGTAGGGAAGTTCAAGATCAAGTTCAAAACTTGACGCTAGCAAACGTTTGTCGTCAAAGTCACGTTTTGAACTTGAACTTGGACTTGATACTTGAGCTTGAACTTAATTATCTTATCACGCCTGAAATCCACCATCAATATTAACAGAAGTACCTGTTAAAAAAGAAGCTTCCTCGCTCAAAAGCCAAGCAATTGTATTAGCAACCTCTCCAGCTTGCCCAAATCTTTTCATTGGCACTCTAGATTTGACCATTTTTTGAAACATCTCCTCTGCTTGTTCATGAATTATAGGTGTCCGGATGGCCCCTGGACAAACGGCATTTACACGAATACCTAAAGTAGCATACTCTTGACCTGCTGATTTTGTCAGCCCTAAAACAGCATGTTTAGCAGCACTATAAGGGCCGTTTCCACCAAAACCATTTAAACCTGCTAAAGAAGAAACATTAACAATACTTCCCCCTCCATGGTGTAGCATACAGTCTATTTCTTCCCGCATACAATAAAATACACCTGATACATTAATCGCCATCATACGATCCCAGTCTTCATCTTGGACTTGATGCGTTGGCGCAAATGCACCACCAATGCCTGCATTGTTTACTGCCAATTTAATGGGGCCAAAATCCGAAACTGCCTGTAAGATTGTTGCTTTCACCGCCGCTTTATCCGCTACATCCATATGGTAATATTTGGCTTTACCGCCATCTTGCTCTATCATAGAAATAGTTTCTGCCCCCATTTCCTCATTAATGTCCGTTGCAATGACAATAGCGCCATTCTGTGCTAATTTTATTGCGGTTGCTCGCCCAATGCCTGAGGAGGCACCTGTAACTAAGGCTACTCTTTTTTCGAAAATCATATTTGGTTGATTATGTTGATTAGTTGATTGGTTGAATCGTAGAACACGAGGTGTAAATTCTCAATGAATAAATGAGTAGATAAATAAATGAGTAAATATTGGCCACCTGCAAAGTTCAAGCATGCTCTTTAAACAAAGAACTGTTGCTCTATTTACTCATTTATTCATCTAATCATTTATTCATTGTGAATTTACAGCCCACACACCCGTGTCCTACGACCACTCCTACATAAATGAAAAAACATGCAATATAAAATAATTCCGAATATCCTTTTTAGAAAATCTTTTTTTAGCCGTTTTAAAATGACTGTCAATTCCCTACTTTTGCC
>CALGJW010000234.1 GCA_937930025.1 uncultured Saprospiraceae bacterium
GAAACACAAATCTATGTACTATCAAAAATTCAGAATCTTCATTTTTCCCGATTGCGGCATGATTTGTACTGCATTGGTTATGACTTTGGTATAAGTCGAAACTATTGAGGCAGCATTGACAATGAATTGGGCGAAAAACGGTATTCTAACATCAATTCACTTAGCTCGTATTCGTTTTTGCTGATACAGGAAATCCACTTTCCATTTTCAAGTAATACTTCTTCCCCTATAACTTCGTCTGAGAAGTTACTATCCTTTTGAAGTATCTTAAATGACCTCACAACAGGTAGATATTTACTCGCATCCTCTTCTTCAACAACGATAGGGTAATAACTGGTAATAACATCGCCAAGAGGTAGCATATCTCGTTGCGTGAAAATCTCAAATGCTTTCAAAAGAATATCACCAAACTCCTTTCGTATCTTTTTATTGAAGAAAATTTTCCAGCCAAAACGTTTTAATGCGCCTGACTTCTTTTCTTTGAAATAAACTAACATGAATTCGGTCAGCTCCTTTAATAAAATCAGCATACCTAAAACAAGGCTTGGCGAACCCATTAAAAAATTAATAGCTTCTTGTCTTTTGGTTTCTATTTGAGGCAAATCGCGCTCAAGTTTTACGATTTCGTAATCACTAATCATTGTTTGTATTGAATTTTAATGAAAAATTATCTTTGTACTCATTATCAATGAACTCTAATATCATCCTCGCTACTCTTACCGATATGCTATGCTTTTTTGTGAATGGTTGATAAGCTCCTTCGAATTTAGAAAATGTAGGATCCGCTTTGATATTATCGAGCATCGCGCACCACTCCTTGTGGTGACGAATGCCAAGAGCTTCTTTGAAGTCGTGCTTGAAGATGCTACCTGCGCTAACCTGAATTATAATTTTATCATTTTCTCTATTCATATACCGTCACATGAGGCTGCATAAAATCATTTGTTGCTTCTAATTTCATTAGTTCTTGCCATCCTTGAAAAATCAAGTCTCTTTGTGAGAATTTCGCTAAGTATCGCTGGTAATTTGCCTCCGTAATCGCCTCTCCTGTATCAAATAACTCCCAAACATTCACGGCTCTTCCCTTGGTAAAATGCGTTGGTACATTTGACAGCTCATGAAAAACATAAACAGCTTCAACACCTGCGTTTCTATGCTTTACAAGCATCGTTTTCATCCATTCAGCTAAGGTGTAGTTCATGTACTTTGTACATTCATCAAATACTACCATCCCATCTTTGAAATGCTGAGAAAGAACGCTATGTACTTTTTCAATATCACCGCTCCTATTTCTTGAAAAACGAAGTGGGCCATGCTTCCAAAGTGGATTGCCGTTTGTATCTTTCGCTGCTACCAAGTCCATTGGATGTTTGAATCCGTACTTTCTTGCTGCATCCTCAATGGAAGGGAATATTTTAAATGATTCCGCTTCACTCAAATCATGGATGAACACCCTTGGCATTTTATTATACCCGTTCTTATGCCACCGCTTAGAAAATCTCTTCAGATAAGAGAAAACGAGACTATTTATTTTGGTACTTTTCCCTTGGCCTTTTTTGCCTACAATACCATAAGTCCAGGCATCCCTTGTGCCTTTCTTCTTTTTACCACCACCGCCTTTATTTACAATTATTGCCAATTCTGATTTAGTTTTTTGAGTTCAAAACGATACGCACCAATGCTATCACACAAATGATTTCCTTGAGTATAAGGCCCATGAAAAATAGTGCTTGTGGAGATAGATTCTTTTTAAACATGAACTGCTTAAAATAATGCTTGAAGAACCGACTCAAGTATTCTTTTTGCTTTTGAGAATAGGGTATCTTCTCTTTGAAAGAATCATGTGATGCAGTTACCTCTTTTATTTTTTTCGCCAAGGCTTGCAGCTCCATGTCTTGAGCTTTGTTCCGATTGCCAAGCATCGCCAAGTCGTTTAACCTGGACTGCATTTCAGCCAAATCACTACCCGTGTATTTTGAAAAGGCCCAATCATAAGCTCCGACTCTACTTTCTTCCCAAATATCAAGGATCATGTCTGCCTCAAACTCACCGTCTCCTAAGTCAAACCCAATACCTTCTTCATTATCAAAGGCCCTTCTTCCTTCTTCTCTGACTTCTTCGTATTCAGGCTCGTAATACTCCTCTCCTTTATAGCTACCCGTGTACTCACCCCATCCATCATCAGGATTGTCGGGAAGCTCAAGTGCTTCGACGGGCCGCGAACGCCTTGGCCTTTCGGCAACCACAGTAGGCTCTTCTTTTCTTTCTACAAACTCGACACCAGCAGCTTGAGACATCATTTCGTCCATCTGCCCCGAAAGCATGTCATCAATGTTGAATTCCTTCTTTTTTTCGTAGGAATAGGCGATACTTTCAGTATCTAAATCTATACCTGTGTATTCATCCCCTTTGATATCAGGAATGTCATTGAATCCACCAAAAAATGATTTCTTTTTACCCTTCGCTGCCATCTGTTTCAGTGTTTGTAGAACCAGAAGGCAAGCCCTTTAGCTCTTTTTCAGAGAATAAGTTTTTAGGAACCACTTTTCTATCAATCAAGACATTGATAGCTGGCAACCAATCTATGTTTGATAGATTATGCACAATTGCGTCCATGTTACCCATGATGTAGGGAAGTAGGTTTTGTACCTTGAGGATCGTCGCCTTGAGTTCTTCTTTTGGGATTTCCTTTGCCTGGGGAATAAACTTGGAGCCTGTCATCAAAAACAAGCCTAAACCGCTAAGTTTTTGGCCTTCTTCGTTTTCTGACTGCTCGGCAAGGTCGGCTATCAATGGCTTCATTACCATCATCGTACCTGCCAAGGGCCTTAAGATAGCTGCCTGTTCGTCTCTTAATTTTTGATTTGCGGCAACGAGCTTCTTGAATTGCTCGTGAATGTTCTCCATCGACTCACGCATAGCAAGCATGGAGGCATATTCCATGAATGAAATCTCATGCTCATTTACGTAATTGAGAATTTCGGTAGGCTTGACTCCTGAGAACAAGAGCTTAATGAATCCGTCAATAATTTCCGATTGTTCGGGATTGACAATTTCTTTATTAAAAATATCTTCCATCGAGTCAATAATTTTTCACAAAAAGGGTGCTTTTTTGCTTCTAAAGCAATAAATTTGCAATTATTATTTTCTTCACTTTAGCGAATCTCAAGAGATTCGTCCAAAATAATCTACATTTTATGAGTCCAAAAGAACTAATCGACATAGAAAAGGAGATAATCACTCCAGATGATATTGAATTTGTAAAGGGAGTAGGGAAGACCATCAAGGCCGATGGTAAGTACCGTCCAAAGCGAGATGGAAGCGTTCATTTTAGAACACAAATCCATTGTGAAGAGAATAATTTGCCCGTCATAAAGAAGGTAACCATCATCGCTATGGCTAAGGCTCAAAATTATAGACTCGATAATGTGTTGATTCTTCCATCTGAATCTGAGTCAGGTGACTCTTTGCTCGATTATTTGATGCAAATACCAATTGCCGATCCTTCAAAAAGAAGGGATCACTTTATCGAAAGTGAATCTGCTTACAAACCTGAAAAGCTGGAGAATATAAGGTTTGCTATCTGTGACCGATTGAATGGAGCCACAGATTACAAAATAAGCAGAAACGGCATGGGCTTCTTTTGGACGGAACCGAATATGGGCCAAATCATTGTAAAGTATTAATTATTTCATTTTTTCATAAATAAAATTTCATTTCAATATGAATTCCAAAAAGAATTTATTAAAAGACCTTGATCAACAAATTGAGGACAGCAATCAAGAGGCTCAAACTGCTGCATCTGCAACAGAAAAGGCCAAGGAAGCGAAGCTCAAAAAGTACGTTTTGTTGCTCA
>CALGJW010000235.1 GCA_937930025.1 uncultured Saprospiraceae bacterium
ATTTGTAGTTCAACCTAATCCAAGTCCTAAAATTATCCAAGTAAACTTTGATCAGGAGTTATTCGGAGGTAGCTTGGAGTTATATTCTGTGACTGGGCAATTACAACTGGTAAAAAGTATTTCTGCAGGATCTCAGGAATTGTTTGTAGATGAGCAAGGAACTTACCTATTGAAAGTAATTGATAAGGAAGGACCTAGTGCGGTCCAGAAAATCATTGTCATCGATTAACTTAATTTTCCTTTATGAAAATTTTTTGGACTTTAATTTGTGCATTTTGCCTTTCTAGTATCTCGCTTGCGCAAATGTCTGTGAATGGTTTTGTCTATGACGCCACTACTGGTGATGCCTTAATCGGTGTCTCAGTATTGGAAAAAGGAACGAGCAATGGGAGCTCTACGGATATTGATGGTTCATTTAGTTTTACAAGCAGCAATGAGTCTGCGACCTTAAGCTTCTCCTATCTAGGTTACCTAAGCTATGATATGGAGATACATTCTCAGGATGAATTGATTGTAAGACTTGAACCCAATGGCGTTCAATTAAATAAAGTCGTCATAACAGGACTTGGAATCAAACGTCAGGAAAGAGAACTCGGATATTCAACGGAGAATTTTGACGGGGAAACAATCGCTATTTCCAATGCACCCAATATCGTCAATGCACTATCAGGAAGATCAGCCGGCGTCAACATTGCAAATGCAAATGGTGTGGACGGCGGAACCACTAGAATAACCATCCGTGGTAACAATAACATCAAAGGCAACAATCAACCCCTGATCATTGTAGACGGTGTTCCTATAGAAAATCCACCAGGTCTTTCCAACATCGGTCGAGGAACAGACTGGGGATCTGCCATCAACAACATTAATTCGGAAGACATCGCAGATGTCAACATTCTAAAAGGCCCAACCGCTTCTGCAAAATATGGAATGCGCGGAGCCAATGGAGTCATCTTAATCACAACCAAAAAAGGAAGCCAGCGAAAAGGCATAGGCTTACAATACGCCGTATCCCATAAAATAATCCAACCAACTCGATTTAGAGATGTCCAAAACATCTACGGGGCAGGAGGCCCCATCAGTTTGAACGAACCAAGCTTCCAGCTGAATGCTGCTGGTGAAAATGCTTACCCAAGTGGAGTACACACATCCAATGGCCCATTCGGAAGACCGACAACGGAACAGTTTGGGTTTTACTCAACAGGTGTTTCATGGGGGCCACGTATGGAAGGACAACAGGTGCGATGGTGGGATGGCGAGCTGCGTAGTTACGATCCTCAGCCAGACAACCTCAAGCAGTATTTTAGAAATGGGCATACAACAACACACAACTTAAACTTTGCCAATGGAGGCGAATTTGGAACTGTAAGAGCATCTGTTAGTCTTCAAGATCATGATGCTGTGGTTCCCAACTCAGATTTTCAGCAATACACTTTTAATATTGGCTCCCAATTAAAAATCAGTGAAAAACTAAGTTCGACCATCGGGGTTTCTTACATTAATTTTAATCGTAAGAACAGCCCATCCTTGGGGGATGATAACAATGCTTCATTCGGAAAAGGAATACTTTACAGCTGGCCGAGATCATACAAGGGACTAGAAGAAACAATC
Organism: uncultured Saprospiraceae bacterium; assembly: GCA_937930025.1. Classification (GTDB taxonomy): domain Bacteria; phylum Bacteroidota; class Bacteroidia; order Chitinophagales; family Saprospiraceae; genus JABDJM01. The sequence goes on from CALGJW010000235.1 coordinate 1,612, forward strand.
AATATAAATGAGGATGGAACAAGAAACACCTACGATGGTGCTTATCCATTCACCTTTAGTCCAAGCAACCTCTGGTGGAATACCTACAATCAGAACACCTACCTCACAAGGAATAAAGTGATCGGAAGTATGGGATTGGCCTTTCAAGCAACCGATTGGTTGTTGGCAACTGGTCAGATCGGGATGGATTTTAATTTGAATGAATTTGAAACTAGACATAATCCAGTGAATACTGGAGGAGTAGAAGGAGCGCTTTATGAAAACGAATTGGATAGAAACTATGTGGTTAATGCCGATTTCTTACTGACCGCCTACAAGGATAAAGTTTTTGAAAGTGAATTTGATTTATCATTTTCCTTTGGAGGGACCAGGTGGCAACGAGATCAATATGCGCTTAGCTCCAGCCTTTCGGAATGGGAAAATCCTTGGCTGTTTTCTTTTGGTAATTATGGATCTTCTGATATTGACCAACTGCCTTTAGCAACTGAATTGCGCTACAATAAAAAGATCAATTCACTTTATGCTTTTCTGAATATCGACTTTAAGGATCAGGTATTTTTGGAACTTTCAGGAAGAAATGATTGGTCATCATCCTTACCAGAAGAAAACAACTCATACTTTTATCCATCAGCCAGTATTAGCTATATATTTTCAGAGTCATTTGTGCTCCCCGAGTTCATCAGTTTTGGAAAACTGAGAGCTGCCTTCGCACAGACTGCTTCGGATACCGATCCGTTCCTCTTAGATTTCGTATACGATACTGGAAGTTTTAACGGACAACAAACTGCCTCGCTCCCAAGCACAAAACCACCGACAGGCCTTAAGCCGCAACAAGCCTTTTCTTATGAAGCAGGGGTGACACTCGGTTTTCTAGATGATAAGATCAATGCTGACTTTACTTATTATTATATCCAGTCTTTTGACCAAATATTAGATTCACCTGCACCGATCTCTTCAGGAGTTTCCGAATTGCGAATCAATAACGGAACCTTGGAAAATTATGGATTCGAACTGGGCCTAAAGGCTTATTTATTTCAATGGAGCGACGGTTATTTAAATACAGGACTCAATCTATCTCGTAATAGAAACTTTGTAACCAGCCTTGGAGATGGAGCAGAATTTTTGGAAATAGGAGAAATTTGGGGAGACTTTGGTCCAAA
>CALGJW010000236.1 GCA_937930025.1 uncultured Saprospiraceae bacterium
ATCTTTCGAAGATGATAACCACTTAATGAACCAAAGGAGGCAATTAGTCCTCCAATAAGCGCGGAAACAAGCATTAATGCTATAGGCGGTAGGCCATTGAAAAGAATACCAATTTTTTCCGCCAATAGGCCCTCGTTATTCGAGTTGATAATGAAACATAGTATAAGCCAAGTCAATCCGGCCCCCAATAAACCAAATAGAAAGCTTTGCCATCCTTTTTCACCTAACGCAAATCCAGCGATGAAACCTGCAAGGGCAACTGACCACCAAGGAAGTATCCAGCCGAAAATTAAAGTGAGCAATCCAACGCAAATTATACCAAGAAGGAATTTCATTTTTAATTAAAGTTTAATTCTAATATTTTATTTCTTAGTTGACCTGGTTTGTTTACAAACTCAAGCTCAAAATATTTTCCATTTGACCAATGATCAATTCCTGTTTGATAGTAAGGTGATCCTGGATTTCCGGATTGCCCTCCGGGGTAAACTCCATAGGCATTAACTTCCTTTCCAAGTTCCACAACCATCCTCCAAGATGGGCCAAAATTTCCGCGGGTTGCATTTAGTGCATCGCTACATCCGTTGACCGAAACATCAGTTAAGCCGAAGGCTGGAAGTCTCGTAAGATGAGGAATGCTTACAGGATTATAATTTCGCCAAGTCAATTCTTTTTCTTTTTCAAATTCAGTTGCTTGAATTATCATGTCAACAAAGGATTGATGAATTACTTGCTGTGCATTTTCTTTTTCTGGTGTAACTTGAATGTCGAAAAAACTATGATTAGGATTTGTATTTATTAAATCAAGCAATCGCCAAGCTTTAGGAAAGATTACTGGAACGGTTCCTTGTTTAGTTTTAAATTCATCCCAAGTTGTTGAAGTCAATTTCTTAGTCCAAATTTCAAAAAGTGCAGCAGCGCGACTGTCTTTTAAATATAAGAAATCCCATTTTTTTAAGACCTCATAATCCTTCAATTGCTTTTTGTCTAAAGTGGATAAATCTACTTGTGGAAGAAGTGTTGCCAAGTACTCTTTGGCCTTGAGGCTATAGTTATCCAGTTGCAGTTGTTGCATGTCTTCAACAGTGGCATTTTGTAAAAATTCCAATTTTTTATTAAGCGTTCTACCGCGATATTCTTCAAAATTTCCATTGTAATAATAGGGGTAATCTTTCGCTGTAGACTTTTGATTTGCAGACGAAATAAATTGTCTTTCAGGGTTTAAAACTTCAGGTGTTTGATCTTTGGGGATCCATCCCTGCCAACCATTTTTAGAATTGCTTCCATCTCTTATGAATTTACCCTGGTTAGCTTCTTTAATTGGAAAACGACCCTGTACGCTCAATGCGATATCGCCAGTTTTTGAAATAAAAGCCATGTTCTGTGGAGGCGACTGGAAGTTTTGAGTCGCTTCTCGATACTCATTAAAATTGTCAGATTGATTGAGCATAGCTAGGCTTTCCATTTCCCCAGGAAGAGGGCTTTCATGTGCTATCCAATGCATGGCTAAATCTGGCAACTCATTATTGGGTTCATCGAAAAAAACTGGCCCCCAATGGGTATATCGTACGGTATCGATTACCTCCTTACCTCCTTTCACCTTATACACTTCCAGCCTGTATTCAACCTCTTTTTGGGTTCCATCTAACCAATAACTTTCTTTTTTAGGACTGGTCCATTGGACTTCGTACCAATCTGTTAGATCATGTCCCACATTTGTAAATCCCCATGCAATATTTTCATTAAATCCAATTACCACACTTGGAAAACCTGGCAGGGTAACACCGTAAGCATTTTCTTCTGGCGTTACTAAATGTGCCTCATACCAAATGGAAGGCAATGTCAAACTTAGATGCGGATCATTCGCTAATATCGGATCCCCACTTTTCGATTTAGCCCCAGATATTGCCCAATTATTAGAGCCAATTCCTAAGGGTGGATTTTCAAATGGAATTGAGCCGATCATTTCCCTAGGAATTTCGGGCTTTGAGTTTTCTGGTAGCAAAGCTTCAAATGGATAAGTAACACTCGGAGGGATGATTGGATCTTCGTTTAGCATATGTTCCGGAAACAATTCATCAAAAAGTTCTTTACCTAGCCAATTGTATGTGTTGGTTGCTTTTATATCATCATTTCTTCCACAAAGTGTTTGTGCCATACTTTTTAAAAGCAACGCAGATCGCAAGGGCGTCCAAGGTTCTGGAGCATAGTTCAATAGTTTAAATTCAACAGGATAATCTTTTGGTTCGAGTTGTTCCAAATATTGATTGTACCCCTTGGCATAGGCTTCCATTTGGTCATATTCTTGAGAAGATCTCCAAACCTTTATGGCTTTTTCTGCACCATATAACAATCCCTTCCTACGTTGCTCTTTATCCCTTTTAAGCAATTGAGAACCCAAAATTTCTGCCAACCTACCAGAAGCACTACGGGAAACTAAGTCCATCTGAAATAGCCGATTCTGGGCATGAATAAAACCCATAGCTTGGTATGCGTCCTTTGTACTATTGGCAAATATATGGGGTACCAACCTTTCGTCAAATTCTACTTTAATCGCCTCATTCGTTCCTTGTAAACTTAGTGTTTGAGTTTCATCTTCATAGGCTTGTTCCGCATTGGACCAAAATCCAGTATTTGGGGAAAGGAAATTCCCTAGAGCTGGAATCGTACTTGTTCCTAATTGCTGAGGACCATTTAACAACAGTATAAGGGCAATTCCGCAAATACTTGAAATTATGAATACTAAGAAATGCTTGTTCTTATTTTTCAACCTTATCGTTTTCTCAAACTTAGTAAATTATTGCTACCGATTTCGTTAGATCCAATTGATTCTTGGAAAATTTCAGACTTAGATAAAAAGCCAAATCATATTTTAATGGAATTTGTGACTTTTGCGCGATGGAGAAAATTAAGGCTTATTGAAGGCTTGACACTCGTTTTAAGTTAATTGTTTAGTAGGAAAGGATCGGTACCCAAAAAAATGACGTCACAAAAATATTAGTTTTACCCTGTATTTATTATTCTTGCAGATAAAATTGTTTAAAATTAATGTCACATTTATTTAGGGTGCCTATTGTCGAAGCCTGTGAAAGGCATTAATTTTGAACTAAAGAAATTTGTAAAAGTAGTTTTTGTGTTTATTTGTTTGGGTTAGAGACCCTTGCTCCTAAAGCAAGGGTTTTCTTTTATCTCAAACGTAAAAAAGGGCCATTCCTTAACCAGGAATGGCCCTTTTTTAGTCAATCGCTTTTGCGACTAGTTTTCTCCTCCTAATAGTCCAGGAGCTTCAACAGGTAATCCTGCAGGTTCAGCAGCTGGCTTCAATACTTCTCCTTTGATAGTCAATACTTTTGTAGGTACTGTCTCATTCGTCGTTAAAGTAACTCGCTTTGCAAATTTTCCAATACGCTTAGTGTCATAGCGAACCTTGATTTCAGAAGTTTCACCAGGAAAGATAGGCTCTTTTGGATATTCTGGTACCGTACATCCACAAGATCCTTTAGCATTGGTGATCTGTAACGGCTCGTCCCCGTCATTGGTAAACTTAAACACTCTATAAGGTTCTGAGTTTTGTTCTATAACTCCATAATCAACCTCAATTGTCTCAAGGTTCATAATAGGTCCACCCTCAACGGTAGTGGCTGGAGCTTCTGTTTGAGCTAATCCAACAAATGCGAAACTGAGCATTAATGCGAAGGCTGATAATATTTTTTTCATTTTTACTTATTTAATTATTTCTACTACAAATTTAACACTTATCATTCCAAATTGAAAGTGTTTGGGGTGAATTAGTAGTTAACGATTAGTTAATCAATATTCCCACTAGTTAGACGATTGAGTAGGCACAAAGGATACATTCAAATTTCCTTTTTATATGGTTTTATCTTCTGGGTACATTTTAAACTTTCGTTTTCAACGCTAATCTCAATATTTTTTATGGGTTAAACAGTATCTAACTTCATACTTAATCATTGATAATGAGACGTTTGTGTCGATTATAAATTGATTTTTCCTTTGATCCTGTCTTAAAAACCGTATCTTTGTAGCCGATTACCTCACCAAACAACTCAATGCCGATGCTGGATCATCCTGCGCTCTCAAAAATATCTTCCTTAGGTAAAAAGAAGCATACAAAAATCTCAAAAGAAGCATTACAAGATTATTGGATTTGTTGTTTATCGCGAGAAACCAGTCTTTTAGGTAGACGGGAAGTATTAACAGGAAAGGCCAAATTTGGTATTCTAGGAGATGGAAAAGAACTTCCACAAGTAGTTCTAGCAAAATATTTCAAAAAAGGAGACTGGAGATCAGGATATTACCGAGATCAAACTTTAATGTTTGCTTTAGGAATTAGCACCATTGAGCAATTTTTTGCGCAGCTTTATGCTGACGCCAAAAATGATCCTTTCTCTGGTGGAAGACAGATGAACGCTCATTTCGCCACTCCATTAATCGACAAGGAAGATAATTGGCTAGATACACTAAACAGTTATAACATTTCTTCTGACATCTCTTGTACTGGTGGACAAATGGCACGCGGGCTTGGTTTGGCGTTCGCATCCAAAAAATATCGAGAAAGTAAAGAGTTAGGCGAGGCAACTCGCTTTTCAAAAAATGGAAATGAAGTTTGCTTTTTAACCATTGGGGATGCCAGTACTTCCGAGGGAATATTTTGGGAATCAATCAATGCAGCTTGTGTTTTACAAGTTCCAATGGTGGTGAGTGTTTGGGATGATGGTTATGGAATTTCTGTTCCCAAAGAGTTTCAAACTGCCAAAGCCAGTATTTCAAAAGCGCTAAAAGGGTTCGAAAGAAATAGCATAGAAAAAGGATTGGAAATCATAACTGTAAATGGTTGGGATTATTCCGAATTGATTAAAGCATATGATAAAGCCGAGCAGCTTGCTAGAAAAGAACATGTTCCCGTATTGGTACACGTTGAGCAATTAACTCAACCCCAAGGTCACTCTACTTCAGGTTCACATGAACGATATAAAACAAAAGAGCGATTAGGTTGGGAGGCACAACATGATTGTATTTTGAAAATGAAAGAATGGTTGCTATCGACAAGCTTAGCGACCAAAGAGGAATTGATGTCCTTAGAAGCGGATGCAAAACAGGTTGTTCGAGAAGCTAGAGACAATGCTTGGAAAAATTTTCAAGAGTTAAACAATGATTACAAAGCTCAACTATCAACTGAGTTTGAAGCGTTCAAAGATCAAGATGAAGTAATCTCAGAAATTCTAACAGAACTTAAGACCGCAATAAATCCTACCTACGGTGAAGTATTGGGATTCGCCAGAAAAGCTATTTTTCATTTAGGAGAAAATGCTTCTAGCTCCCTGAAAGATTTAGTAACTGTCCTTAGAAATAAAGGAAAACAAGAATATAACACGCACTTATATGCAGAGAATAATAAAGCGGCCATTCAGCAACTTGCTATTCCTGCTACTTATATAGAGTCCTCTCCAATAATAAATGGTTACCAAGTATTGAATAAATATTTCGATGAATTATTGGCAAAAAACCCTATGGTCTATGCCTTCGGAGAAGACGTTGGAAATATCGGGGATGTTAACC
>CALGJW010000237.1 GCA_937930025.1 uncultured Saprospiraceae bacterium
GACTCCAAGTTGGTCAATATTATCTAATCCTCTATGGCGTTGAAGTTCGATGTAGTAGTCTTCCCCAAACATATTCAGCCACCATTTCAATTGCTTCTCTGCTTCTTCCTTTTTTCCTTGAAGTAAAAGTTGCGGAAGTTCTGCGCCTATACAACAAGAAGAAGCGATCAGCCCTTCGCTATATTTTTCCAACAGCTCTTTATCAATTCGTGGGAATTTGGAATACAGTCCTTCGATATAACCTAGAGAGCAAAGTTTGGTTAAGTTCTCATAACCTTTACGATTTTTTGCCAGCAACAACTGATGGTATCTCTTGTCCTTTTCCCCTTGGCTTTTTAGAAAAGACTTCTTATGCCGATCCGCGACCAAGTAGAATTCGCATCCAACCATTGGCTTTAGATTCCGTTTTTCAGCTTCAGCTACAAACTTAAAGGCCCCGAACATATTTCCGTGGTCTGTTAAGGCTACACCTTTTTGGCCATCGGCTTGAGCCTTATCCATCATCGTACCGATTTCAGCGGCACCATCTAGTAAGGAATATTGAGTATGGCAATGTAGGTGTACGAAATCTGGCATAGTGGTGAATTTAAACGGAAGGTAAAAGTACGGATTCGAAAGCAATATTTATTCGGATTTATAGCAGTATATTCATGCGTTACAGAGATTTTGAACCCTTTCGGAATTTTAATTATATGGGAATTTCTAGATTCTTTTGTCTGCTTCTGATAGTCAGTTTATTGGGTTGTCAAAACCTGTCTCAAGTTTTTCTTGATAGTATTTGGATACATAATGTTATCATTGTTGATCCGTTGGAAGGTCTTAAAATAAATCAAACCGTCGTGATTTCAGCAGGAAAGATTTCAATGGTTAAAAACGCTGAGGATTTGACCATTCCTACAAAAGCAAAGAAAATTGACGGTAAAGGAAAATTTCTAATTCCTGGACTTTGGGATGCCCATGTTCATTTCGCCTATATTGAAGAACTTGCTCCGTATATGTTCAACATGTTTTTAGCCAATGGTGTAACTAGTGTTCGCGATACAGGTGGCAAAACGGCATTTGTGAAAAGGTGGAAAGATAAATCTCAGGCTAATCGGGAAACTTCCCCAAGGGTGATGATGGCCGGACCACTGTTAGATGGAATGCCGAATGTTTATGATGGAAGTGATGCAGGGCACCCACCATTGTCAGTTGGACTTTCAGATGAAGCGGCTGTAGAAAAAATGGTGGCCGATCTTATTGCATCGGATGTGGATTTATTAAAAGCTTATGAAATGCTGACGCCAGAACAGTTCCGTAAGGTCACTGAACTTGGAAAAGCAAATGGTTTAAAAGTTACGGGACATGTGCCGCTAAGCATGGACGTGATCGGGGCTTCCAATGCCGGAATGAATAGCATGGAGCATTTAAGGAATTTGGAATTGTCTTGTGCTTCTAATTCAGATGAATTGTTAGCCAAAAGAAAGCAATTGCTTTTTGATGGGAAAAAAGACCCCGGTGGAATTTTACGAAGTAGGATTCATAATGCCCAAAGAGAAAATGCGGTTGAAAATTATGATGAACAAGTCGCAGATAAGGTATTAGCCACGCTATCTAAAAATCAAACTTGGCAGATTCCGACGATAACGCTCAATACAAATTTTGCCACTAAGGCTTTTGATGCACCGGAGTGGAGAGCTGGTTTTAAGTATTTGCCGGATTCAATAGCCAAAGTTTGGAAGGAAAGCGCGGATCAATTTGTTCAGGCACCAGTGCCTCCGTTTAGATTGAAATTTAAGGATTGGCAAATGAATATGATCAAGAAAATTCATGAACATAAAATTGATATCATGGCTGGAACTGATTGTCCCATTTTTTTTCTGACACCTGGACCAAGCCGACATTCGGAATTAGAAAATCTCAATGCCGCTGGATTATCTCCCCTGGAAGTCTTGAAAACTGCTACGATCAATCCGGCTAGATATTTTAATATGGAAGAGGAATTGGGAAGTATTTCCGAAAATAAAATTGCCGATTTAGTTTTACTTTCAGCAAATCCCTTGGATGATATTCGAAATACTAGAAAGATTGAAGGGGTGATAAAGAATGGGAAATATTATAATCAAACTGACTTGGAGGCATTAAGGAAAACAATTAGCAACTAAACAACAAATACAGGAATCGCTCCTAACTCTAAAATCAATTTAAATGAAAGTCTTTTGTAAAAATCGGTCGAACCTATTGGCCTTGACCTTATTTATTTTTGGAATTTTTTCTTGCCAAAATCCGTCAACAGAAAACGGCGCAATGGACGTATCGGTAAAAACAGCCTCATTTTTCACCCCTAATCCTCAACCAGTAGAAAAACAGGAAGTTTCAACATTGGCCATAGGTGCCAAGGCTCCTAATTTTAAACTTCCTTCTACGGACGGAAAATATTATGAGCTGTCAGATTTCAAAGATGCGAAAGCCTTAGGGATTATATTCACCTGTAATCATTGCCCAACAGCGCAAGCATACGAAGGTAGAATAAAAGCGATTGCTCGGGATTATAAAGCCAAAGGGCTGCAGATCGTAGCCATATCTCCGAACTCACCTTTGGGTTTACTATACGAGGAGTTAGGTTATTCTGACTTGAATGATGACTTTGAAGAAATGATCATTCGCGATAAAGATCAGGGTTTTGATTTTCCATATCTGTATGATGGGGACGATCAAAAAGTTTCTTTGAGCTATGGCCCAGTCGCAACACCACATGTTTTTCTATTTGATGCCAATCAAAAATTAGCCTACGTCGGTAGAATTGATAAAGTTGAAAAACCGGGAACCGCAAATGGAGAAGATTTTCGAGCGGCCATAGATGCGGTTCTAGCAGGCCAAGCTGCTCCAGAACCGACCACGAAAACATTTGGATGCTCCACAAAGTGGGGTTGGAAATTAGCAACTAAAAAGAAAGTAAATGAAGAATGGAAACAAAAGGAAGTGACCTTGTCTTCCATAAATGAGAAAGGCGTTAAAGATTTATTGAAAAACGAAGATTCA
>CALGJW010000238.1 GCA_937930025.1 uncultured Saprospiraceae bacterium
TGCCTTCCAAGATATTGTTCTTGTCCTTTAAACTTGCACCTTCCATAAAAAGCAAAGTGACATGTGCCTTGGCTATTCTAAATCCGCAAATATTTTTTTCATTAAAAAAAGCTATACTCCCCCACTTGATTCCTTCTTTTATTTTTTCGTCTGAGGACAATACGGTCTCTCGAATTTTCAAGACTAATTCTTTTTGAAAATCTGACAGACTATTTAGGTAGTTATCAATTTCTTTACTTTTTGAATATTTCATAATTCTTATTTTTTGTAAGTATAGATAAAGGCAAGTGCTATGCCCATAAGCCCACCAATTACCATATGCGCAACTGAATTTAAAAGAAATATACCATTAAAGTCTACCGTCCAAATACTACGCATCACAATTCCGGATGGAACGAACATCACAGCACTCATCAATATACCATACAGGAATCCTCTAGAAAGTGAAACTGACTTTTCAAAAAACGGAACAAATACCCAGACAAATAAGATCGCATAGATCAAATGATTGACTACCAATCCGAGGAAATTCATTTCTTCTCTTCGGAAAGAGACAAAATTAGCATCATCAGTAAACATATACCAGACTGTTGTAAGGAAATTACTTAGTAAAAAGGCGGATAAAATTGCCAGGATGGTTTTCTTAGTATTCATTATTTCAAAGTTTATGAATCTGGAATGCAAACTTAAGTCGTTAATATTTTGTAGAATTGACTAAACACGCCATTTTTGTATATGTACTTTTCAAAATTTCTTTTGTCAGATATTATTGAGTTTGGAGTTTCCAATGGAGCCGATCAAAAATCACTCTGCAATGCGATTGGTGTAGCACTTCCTACTCCAGATAGTTTTCAAGAAAAGATCTCCTATGAATTAATGATTCGAGCTATTAATATTGCGGCCCAAACGATCAATGATGAAAACCTTGGACTACATCTTGGCGAACAAGTCATGCTAAAGGGAACTGAACAAGTAGACAATATCATGCGCAACAGCCCAACGATAGAAGAAGCATTTGCAAATGCTGTAAATTTCAGCAAGCTGATAAGCGACGCTTTGGCTTGCTCAATGGTGAAAACAAAAAATTACACCACTATTTCATTTGAGGTAAATCCCAACTGGGCAGTTTTGGAAAGTCATGCTGTACAGCAAATAATAGATATGACTTTGGTTTGTACTGCTAAATCAATTTATTGGCTGACCGGTCAAAAACATGCGCCAAAAGAAGTTCGACTGAATTATTCTCCCTTAAAAAAGAGGAACGAATATTATAGAATTTTTGATTGTACTTTAAAATTTAATGAGCGCGTCCCTTCTATCATTTTTCACAATCCTACTTTAAATCAATCTGTACCAACTTACAATTTGGGATTACTTGACTTTTTGAAGAAGGGAGCAAGCGAAGAGCTTAAAAAAATACAGTCAGAGCATCCTTTGGTAATGAACGTCAAGGAAATAGTCCTAAATAAATTACCTCAAAGAACAAACATCGCCGAAATTTCCGCCGCGTTAAATCTTTCTCCCAGAACTTTGCAAAGAAAACTTCAAGCATTAAGCACTAACTTTAAAGCAATCGAAAAAGACATTTTAATAAAACTGGCAAGCAAATTTATCTTGAAAGGAAAGCGAAATATTGAAGAGATTAGCTATTTGTTAGGGTTTTCTGAAGCTAGTGCGCTCATTAGATTTTTTAAACAAGAAATGAATACAACACCTAAAAAATATTTTAAGGACTACATTGATAAAAGCAAATAATAAAAATCATGACTAGTTTTCTCTTTTGGATAGGGGCCTACAATATTTTTGGAGCCATAGTCACGATGACCATGAGTTCTGAAAAACTAAGCGACACTATACTAAGAAAAGTAACGGAAATAATAAGTGAGCCTTATTCACATGGTCCCTTTGGACGCATGTGGCTTTGGATGGCTGCAAGTTGTAATTTGTTTTTAGGTGCCACAATGATGCTTTCAACCCGATGGAATACACTCGCTCAGCAGGAAGTTGCCTTTTTATGTGTAGTTACCTATGCAATCCTGTATGCGGTGATGATTATGGGAGGAAGAAAACCTAAGTTTGGTAGAGGTATACATTTTACGCATGTTTTATGGTTAGGTCAGATGGCTTGGGGTATTTGGGTTATAATTACTTTTATAGAATAAAAAATAACTTTCTACTTAAAATGCACGTTTCAATAAGACCTAATTCAATAGCAGATAAACCAAAAGTATTTGATTGGCTTTCGCGTTCAAATCTTACCGCAGAAATGTTGGGCCCACCAAAATTTCCAGACAACCTTGCTCCTACTTGGGAAGAATTTGATGAAGATTATTTAGACTATTATTTTGATGGTTCTGCCCCAAAAAAAGGGAGATGCTTTATCATTTTTTTCAACGAACTAGAAGTCGGCCAAATCAATTACAATCCAATCGATCCTCTAACGAAAACAACTGAACTAGATATTTGGCTGTCAGATAAAAAATATACGGGTAAAGGAATTGGTGTAAAGGCCATCCAATTGATTTGCAAACATATTTTCGACAATTTGGACTGCAGAAAAATATTAATTCAACCATCGGCCAGAAATCCCTATGCAATCAAAGCCTATAAGAAAGCAGGTTTTATCGAACAGGCAGAAATTCCACCCGACTTTGAACTTGACTATCAAGACAGTGTACTGCTGGTACTTAATAACGAAAATGCAAAAACTATATTCCTTTAATTTGAGCTAAATCCATCCTCCTCATCGTCCTCCCCAAACATGCTCGCCAATACATCCTTGAATGAAAAGGAAGCTCCGATTACGTCCTTAGAAATAATATCGAATTCAGCCAATCCGTGCAAAACAAGTTCCATGAAAAGTACTTTGTCTGCTTTTGAACCTTTTAGCGCTGCAACCATTTTACCTAGCCCAGGGACACTTTCTAAAACTTTTAAATACGCCTTGTCAGAGGCATCATTTTCCAATTCGATAACATGGCCTGCGGAAAAGAACGCTCTGATCGTTCCATAAGGATCTTTGTGTACTCCCTTTTCGAGACGATCTGGATTTGGGAAATTTTCAAGAAATAATTCTTTGATAGCTGCACCAATTAAAGCTAAAGCTACTGCATAGGGACCTTCTTGTTCCCCTTCGTATACTAATTCTATTTTTCCAGTAATGGCCGGAATCACTCCCCAAAAATCTGTAATGCGGGCCACAGTCTTTTTTTCTCCGTTGATAAGCATTCTTCGCTCTGCTGCACTAACCAAATTTTCATATCCGGATATAGAAAGCCTGGCGGAAACCCCACTTTTTTCATCCACAAATTCACTTTCTCTAGCCTTAAAGCTAATTCGTTCCATCAATTCCTTTAAAAGTTCTGGAACTTCTATAGTTTTTTGCTGCTGCTCGGAAATTTTGGCCTCTTGTGCTGTGATTAACCTTGCAGTTGAAATCTGAGTTGGATAATGTGTTAAAATTTGACTTTCAATTCTATCCTTCAACGGTGTTATAATAGATCCACGATTGGTGTAATCTTCAGGATTTGCGGTGAAGACAAATTGAATTTCTAGTGGTAGTCGCAATTTGAATCCTCTGATCTGCATATCCCCTTCTTGCAGAATATTGAACAAAGAAACTTGAATCCGTGCTTGTAGATCAGGGAGTTCATTTATCACAAAAATACATCTATGCGATCTTGGAATTAATCCAAAGTGAATGACACGCTCATCGGAATAAGGTAACTTAAGTGTGGCAGCTTTGATAGGATCCACATCTCCAACAAGATCGGCAATACTTACATCCGGAGTAGCCAATTTTTCAACATATCTTTCCTCCCGATGCATCCATTCAATAGCTGTCTTATCCCCATGTTCAGCTATTAATTCCTTTGCAAATTTAGACATAGGATCCA
>CALGJW010000239.1 GCA_937930025.1 uncultured Saprospiraceae bacterium
GCCTTGGATTACGACAAGGATGGTGACCAAGATATTTATTTGGTGCATCATTCTGATTTTCCAAATCGGCTTTTACAGAATGATGGCCTTGGTAATTTTACTGATGTCAGTAATCTAGCAGGCGCCGCAAATTTTGAAGGACATGGAATTGGAGTGAATCTAGGAGATTATAACAATGACGGACATTTTGATTTGTATTTGAATAATCTAAACGCTAATGTGCTATTATCTGGAACAGCCAATGGGTTGTTTGAGAACGATTCTGAAATCGCTCAAGTTAATAGTGATGGCGCTGGCTGGGGTGTCGAATTTTTGGATTATGACAATGACGGCTGGGAAGATATATACTTGGCGAACTACAGTCTTTTAACGACAAGCGAAAATATTTTATATCGAAATCTTGCAGATGGGACCTTTGAAATTGTTTCAGACAATTCCATTCTAAATAGTCCAAAATCCGGTTTATCTGTTGCTCAATTTGATGGAGATAAAAATGGACAATTGGATTTGGTCGTAGGTAATTATGAGACTGATGACATCATGGAATTCTTCGTAAACGATGAGCTGCTTTCTAATAGCTGGTTGCAAATCGCATTGGAAGGAGTCAATTCAAATCGTGATGCTATTGGAGCAAGAATAGAATTCGTAGATGCCGAAGGAAATATTCGAATGAAGGCAGTAACCGCTGGCTCCGGCTTCGCCTCGCAATCCAGTAAGGTTTTACACTTCGGGTTAGGCACAAACCCAGAAATCGAAGAGCTAATGATTTATTGGCCAAGCGGTTTGGTTGAAAGTATTACTACTCCACCTGTGGATCGTCGCTTAGAAATCCGAGAAGGACAAGGTATAGTAAATGGACTGGATAACCCTTCAAGCACCGATGGCTTTAGCGTAGGACCAAATCCTACCCAACAAGATTGGCATTTGAGATTCAACCTAGACGAAACCCGGAATGTGCAACTACGACTTTTTGATAGCTCAGGTAGGTTACTGCAGGATCTTGGGGTACAGCGCTACCCTGCTGGCGCCTACGACGAGCAGCTTGCCATCCCAAACAAAGGAATCTTCGTGGCACACTTGATAGTTGATGGTGAGTCCTTTAGCTGGCGAATCACCCGATTCTAGTGCCCTTAACCCTTTAGTTCCAACACTTTAGAAAAATAAATATATATCTTCTTTCCCTCTTTTTTGCAACTGCAAATTAAACTCACCCGTACAATAATAGGCTGACACAAATGCAACTTGGAAGTCAGCAAAATCAACAGGGATTGAAAAATCCTAGCCACTGAATCTCTAATAGTGATCAATAATTATAACCCCCATAAACGGGATAACCAACGATCGCTATGCCCTCTTTTATTAAAAAAGCTCAAGTCAACTTTTCGGACCTCTTATTTCAATATGAGTTCCATGCAGAATCTGGCGTGTTCCCAGGTTTTACTGAATCATGCTTTATCAAAGTACATGATCAATATCTGTACTCGGACTATCGCAAAGACGCCTTACGAGCTATTGAGGCTGGTCTAAAGTATTTTCCTAAATCATCTACCTTATATGCTTATAAAGCCATCAGATTGATGGAGAGCAGAAAAACCAATCAAGCCTTGGAGAACTTAACCGAAGCAGAATTCCAAGGACATTGTCTTGTTGAAGCTGCTATTATTAGAGCTCAGATTTTTGTAAAACAGAATAAGCAATCTCAAGCTTTGGGTGTACTGCGTTCATTGAAGGAGGATGAAAATTTGACCAACGATCAACGCGTTCAAGTTGTATTGGCAGAAGCTGATATTTTGGAAGAAGAAGGCATGGCCGCGGAAGCATTTGATAATATCTCTGGTTTGCTTTTCAAGCAGCCGAATAATCCTGAGGCTTTAGTAGCAGTAAAAGCTTTGGTCGAAAACCAACGTTGGTATAAAGATTCCATCGACTTGCATTTAGAATTAACGGCAAGAGATTCATTTGCTTGGGCAGCCTGGTACAATCTAGGACATGCTTACTACGGGGCAATGGAATTTGACAAAGCCATCGAAGCATTTGAATATTCTTATTTGATAAATAAAAAATTCGCTCCAGCTTATTTAGACCGTGCAGAAGTTTGTCAGCACATGTTGATGTTTAACAAAGCGCTAATGTGTTTTAGAGATGTGTTAGAATTCACCGAAGCAACAGAACCAATTTTACATCAAATTGGAGATTGCTATTTCGGTTTAGATCGATACGATGAAGCTAAAAAATTCTATATCCGCGCCGTGCAATTAAACAAACACAACGACGAGTTATTTTTCAAGATTGGTAAATGCTACGAAAAGGAATATGCACTAAAAACAGCCGAACGTTTTTACAAGAAAGCTTGGCAATTGGATGAGCTTCGCGAAGATTATGTAGAAGCTTTGGCCACTTGTTATTTCAAAATGGGCAGACATTCTAAGGTTACCCCATTATTGGAAAAAGTGATCACGATGAATCCTACAGAAGATCACGCCTGGGTGATGTACGCGAAATACTTAATCCTTACAGGACAATTCGAAATCGCAAAATCTCTTTTTGTAAGGGCGGAGGATCACACTTACTCTGGTAAGTTAGTTTTCTGTCATGCAGCCCTTTTATATATCTTGGGTGAAGAGCAAAAGGCTTTTGAATTATTTGGAGAGGCCTTAGAGGAAGCTTATGAATGTGTGGGGTTGTTTTTTGAGTTGGTTCCGCATGTTAGACATGATAAGAAGGTGCAGGGTGCGTTGAATTATTATGATCCGGAGTATTATATTGGGTAGGCAAAAATCTTCCATAAACGACAAAGGCTACAGGGAACTGTGGCCTTTTTGTTTTAATGGGAAGCAATTTATCTACTGGAACTTTTAATCAATAAAAATTGTACTTTTATAATACTGAGTACATAAATCATACAAGTCATGACTGTAAAAAGAAATGGGGATGAAATCATAATCAAAGTCCCAAAAAATACAGATTTAGAGGGTCTTCAACGGTTAATAGACTTCATTGAATACAATGAGCGCACCACAGATAGCACCGCAAACCAAGAGGTAGTAAATGACGTTAGCAGTGATGTAAATAAATCTTGGTGGGAGAAAAATAAAAACCGCCTACTGGGAGAATGAAGATTATTGTCGACACCAATATCATATTCAGCACTATTCTGAATACTGATAGTAAGTATGGTGATCTGTTATTGAATTCAGATGGCATTTTTGAATTTTACTCTGTTTCCTAATTAAAAGAGGAATTAGAAAAACATAAAGGGAGATTATCTGAAATTTCCAATTTACCGGTTCTTGAAATTGATTTCATTAAAAATCAGATCTTTCAAAAAATTCAATTTATATCTGAAGAACTCATTCCATTTAATCACTGGAAAAGAGCAAGCAATTATGTCAGAGATGTTGACATGGATGATATTGCCTTTGTAGCACTTGGCTTATATATGAAAAACGTTCCGAAATGGTCGGGAGACAAAAAACTTAAACTCGGTATTAATCCTAGTCCAAAAAGGAAGTATAAGTATTGATAAATCAATAGGAGTTATTTATTTCAACGGAAGTACTTGTAACGTTGATGGAATCGCAGACCTACAGCCTGCCTGTCATGTTTGTTTATAACTTGGGGCGATTCCCCAAGTTATGGAATCTTAGGCCTTCAGCCTATTAAATTAACAATCATACCAATCTTTTGCGCTAAGGAAAAAACCAAAGCTCTCTAGGTTGGTTTCGCCGCAATTTCCGAAGAAGCAATTACCAATTTAGAGTTGCTCATTCAAACTCTAAAAAGTCTTCTTTGTCTCAATATTGCACACCTTAGCTTTTTACGTAATAGTTTTATATTTTTCTGCTTACAATAAATAGTAATGGACAAAAAATTAACAGTAAGATTGAATCAACAAATAATTAAAAAAGCCAAGCGTTATGCAAAAACACATGATACCAGCTTGTCGAAAATGATAGAAACCTATTTTGATTCCCTCACAAGTAAAGAAAAAGATGAGCATACAGAAACTACACCTTTAGTGAAAAGCCTATCCGGCGTCATTGAATTACCCCAAGACTTCGACTATGAAAAATCAAGATTAAAATATTTGCAGAAAAAGTACAAATGATAAGGAGACCTTATTAAACCTATGGCATTGAATGATAAAATTATTAAACTAGCTTTTAATGATTTAAATTTTAAGGTTTTCGAAGACGGAACTGAATTCCAAATAGCAGTTTGATTTGAATTTTCTAAGCCATTTATTTTCAGTGCTCATAAAAATAACCAACTTTTCCTCCAATAAAACAAGCCCCCAATCAGCATCACTGTATTGGGGGCTTGCAAGGAATTAGTTTTTTCATTTCTATTCGTAATCATACCCCAAAGCTCTAAAATTCAACATATCTGCAGGTGTATCTCCATGCTTTATCATAGCAGGGATATTTTGCCATTCCGGAATATCGAAAGGATACATTTGATCATTCAAATTATAGCCATCTGGAGCTCCGGATTGAGGTTCGTATTTAGTAGCATTACCGGGCTGTCCTTGCCACATGCTCCATAATCGATCAACATTTGTATGATGCATAAAAAAAGCCGGGTCTCCAGGCGACACATCTAGTGGTTCAGTGGTACCCACCCTGACATTGTTTGGAACCGTATCTAATTTTGTATCCATGCAATATGGATTGTAGGAAGATACAGGAATCATTTCTATTTGAGCAACAGGAATTTCGAAAAAACCAGCGATCCAATCATGCCCAATATTGTGCATGGCTTCGCCTCCGGGACAAGTACCCTCCAAAAATCCTTCTAGACAAAAACGGAAACCAGTATTAGGCATACCTGCATCGGAGCAATCCCATGGTGCCATATCATATGCTGCGATGCTCAAGCAATTATCAACATCTGCAGTTGTCGGTAGGGAAACTGCATAACCAGGATAAAGGGCTGATCCGCTAATCGTTGCTCCAAAATTTCTAACGATCCATGGATGCGGATTCAATGCAACATAATTCGGTAGTATGGTAAACAAATTCAATTGCCAATTTTCCTTGCGGAATGGCCCTTCATTTAGTGCATATTCATCATTGGGATCTCCATTTCCACCCATTAATGCCGTAGAAAAAGTAGCATCTGTACTGGTCTGATCTGTCCAGT
>CALGJW010000240.1 GCA_937930025.1 uncultured Saprospiraceae bacterium
ATGGTTGTATTTTCGTGATTCACTACGATGAGGAGGATTTTGATGCCTCTGAAATCTATCGAGATATTTACAAAGAAGAGTACGCTTAATCTTGCGTTAAAATACCACCGAAACCCCATCTCTTCGTTGATCCCCAACCGCCAGTAGCTTTCCATTTGACTTTTGTATTGCATGTGTTCCACCGAAAAACATGGACTGTTTTTTCCAAAATTTATGCGCTAGATTTTTGGGAATTTCTTCATTAGTTATTTCATATTTTGGTTCTATATCCAACTTACTATTTTCATAATGAATACGTGGGGCTAAAGCAGCGTCTACAACATTGTGCTTTTTCTCGATAGTATTTACGAGTACTTGTAAAATAGCGCCTGGTATTCTACTAGCGCCTCCAGATCCTATAATCAAGTCCAACTCATTTTTAGCATTTAAAACAATAGTTGGATTCATCATAGAAGAAAGTCGTATATCTTCTTTCCATGAATGCCATCCATTTGGAACTAAAGAGGATTCCCCAAGCATGTTATTCATATGTATATCTGTTCCAGGAACAATGTAACCTGATCCTTCTCCTATGGTCATTGTCAAAGCAATAGCGTTGCCCCATTTATCCCATACATTAAAATGGCTAGTGGCTCCTCTCCTATTTCTAGACTCCAAAAAAGATCCTAATTTTTCTGGATTCTTTTCGAAGCTGTTCATATTTCCAAAAGCTGATAATAAATTTTTAGGCTTGCTGGTTTCAAATTGGTTTAAGTAGTCCAACCCAACGGTCATCAAGGTTCCTCCTGTACTTGGCAATGGATTACTTAAAATCTGGTAATCTTTAAAAGTTGATTTTACTGGTTTCCTTAGAAATGTTTTATAATTTTTGAAATCTTCTAGACAAAGAAAGCCACCTTGTTCTACACAATCCCTTACTATATTTTGAGCGACTTCCCCTTGATAAAAAGCATCGGGCCCCTCTCTCCATAAAAAATCTAAGAAGTCAGAAAGTTCTGGCAGTCTCAAAGTTTCCCCTATATTAATTAGCTGACCATTTGGCTTAAACAGTTCCATGGCTCTTTTTCGATGATCGAAAACAGAATGCAATAACGAAAGATCGTAATGTTGAAAATTATTGATGGCCACTCCTTCTTTTGCTAGTTGAATAGCAGGTTCGAAAAGCACCTTCATAGGAATGGTTCCAAGTTGCTTGTGGATTTCAAAAATTCCAGCGATAGAACCAGGTACAGCCATGGAAGCTAAACCACCATAATATATTTCTTGTGCCTCTCCGAAGTCAATGTGAATCGGAACGAAATCTAAGGGTATTTTTTGAACTTTATTTTGAGGAGTTTGGCAAAAAAAATCGAATACCATTGATCTGCCGTCAGCAGTATATACGTTTGCGAATGCTCCGCCTCCCGCAGAAGACATACAGGGTTCCGCGATCCAGGAAGCTAAATAAGCAGCAATGGCAGCGTCAAATGCATTTCCACCAACTTCTAAAATTTGTACTGCTACTTTTTGCGTAACCTCATGACCAGCGGAAACTGCGTTCATTTGTGATTTCATAGTTAAACGATGACGCTACTTTTAGGCGTTTTATGTTCAGACCAACATTCAAAAACACCACCCATTTTCCCTAAGATAGTAACTGTGCTAGAAGTGGTAATGAGATTTGTAAAGACAATATTAGGCCGATAGCTTTTTAGTTCTAATCCTTGATCCATCAACACCTTTTCAATTTGAGTCTTTTTATTCTCTAATTGCTTGGTGGCTACTTCTTGAATATTGACCTTAAGTGATTTTTCAATTCTGCTTTCAATATTACTTTTTAATAACGAAAGTAATCCTCTCCAAAACCAGGAGGCATTTTCCAATTCTAATTGCTTAATTTGAAAGGATAGGATTTGAGAACGCAGATCAAAGTTCGGAAATAGCATTCCTTTCATCATGGGTGGTTCGGCGTTTTCGAAATGCAATTCTACAGCAAGCCCCTCCTCTCTAAAGAACAACTTAAGCTGTTCAATGGTAACTGATTTGGAGCCGGCTTTGATTGTCTTGCCATTAAGTTGTGCAGCGATCAAATTATCTAGGTAGGCCGGAGTAAGATCTACCTCAAAGTCGATTTGTCCGCCACCAACACCTGGTCGAAAAGGACCGGGAGTAGAAATAAAGGAATTATCCTGATCTGAGATATTGAGTTGTAGAACAGGAAATGTTTGTAGGTCCAACCATCGGTTGCTTGGTGTCAATTGATAAAAAAGCGTCTTTAGCTTTGTTTTTACTTGTAACCCTTGCTCTTTGAGCTCTTGAGTTAAAAAGTTCTCATAAAGTGCATTGGTGTTGGTAAAAGACTCAAAGGCTTCCGGAATCTTAGATTCCAAGGTTGGGGCAATGGTTTTTTTAACTTTCTCCAATTGATTGTTTGCAATTCTCTTTACTGAGAACCCAAATCCTAAATTGGTTTTGAACTTTGGTTCTTCTATCCATGTCAATTCAGCAAGCTTAACTTTTAGCAATTCTATATCTGCCAATTGGGTAAATTCTAGAACCATTTTGGCGTGGGCGGCCACAGCACCCAATATGCTGACCTGATAGGTTAGATTAGCTAATACCTCCAATTTGATCAATCCACCTTTAAATGATAGGCTTAAAGGCTTAAGAATTACTATTTCTGCGCCATTTTGGACGGTTGTAAAGGGTAAAAATGTATTGATTTTCTCCTCTATCCAATCCTCAGAAAGTTTGATTTTGACTTCCAAGGGCGGCATTGCTTCGACCATATCCTCCATAAGGCTAACTTAAGGTAATTCGCCAATAATGGAACTAAGAATGATAAAAATTTAAGGCGGTTTCATTAGATTTTTAATCAAATATTGCAAAAGTCTTTAATAGTTTATTTTCACAATTTTTCAATTATCTATAATATTTAATGGATTTTTAGGCCATAAACTAATAATTAATTATTCACAATGGACATAATTTGTACTTTTTTCAAGCTAACAAATGTTGCATTATTGTAATGTGAAGAAGGAGAACCCAATAGAGGGTTCAACACAAATTTGGATATGTTCATGGGATTATAATTTGTTGTAATGAGTCGAGTGGCACCTTTTCTATTAAGTTTAGCTGCCATTCGAACTCAATTTTTCCCCTGATTAAAGATATATAGCCGAAAGGCACCTGTTCAACCTACTATACTGATCTATAAGAGCTGAACAGAAGGGCCCTTAAAAAGGGCCACTCAATTTGGATATGTTCATGGGATTATAATTTGTTGTAGTGAGTCGCGTACTGAACCAGTCGCGACTTCTTTTTTTGCCTATTTAGATACAGAAACATACATATTTGTCTTCCTCCCACCCTTAATTGCTTTATAATTCCACAATTCGCAAATATTTCCAATCAAATAAATGGAAAAGACGTTTTTATTAACACAATGGCCCATTAAGAAGCGGTCCAAAAGAAATATCTTTGCACTGCCAAAAGAAGACCTACAATAGCTGATTAAAAATTCACTGAAAATAGAAAAATGAGACTTTTACTATACCCACTATTTCTGCTTGTTACTTCTGCTCTTTTTGCACAGGATGAAATATTCGTAGATAAATTCGCCCAATTGGGTACAGAACTACCAACTCCAAATAACTATAGAAACGCCTCAGGTGCACCCGGTATCGACTATTGGCAACAAAGGGCTGATTACAAAATGAAATTGGAGATTGATGACGAGAATCAAAAGCTTTTCGGCGAAGAAACAATCACGTATACCAACAATTCACCTGATCGACTAAAATACCTTTGGTTACAGCTTGATCAAAACATGCGTGCTCAAGAATCAGACACCTATAAGATCCGAGGTGGAGAACTGAACGATAGGACTTCTTTAAATAGACTTGGAAAATTAGAAAGAGAATTCGATGGTGGATTCAAGCTAGACTATGTCCAAGATGCCAATGGAAAAGCGCTTCCACATTTTGTCAATAAAACAATGATGCGTATCGACTTACCAAAAGCATTGGGTACTGGAGAGCAATTCGAATTCAAGATAAAGTGGTGGTACAATATCAATAATACAAGTGAAATGGGAGGTCGTTCTGGATACGAGCCTTTTGAAGAAGATGGAAACAATGTCTATTGCATAGCGCAATTCTTTCCACGTATGTGTGCTTATAACGATATTGAAGGTTGGCAAAACAAACAGTTTTTAGGTCGAGGGGAATTCGCGCTTGTCTTTGGAGATTACGATGTTGAAATAACAGTTCCAGCGGATCATTTGGTGGCTGCTACAGGAGATCTTTTAAATCCTGAAAAAGTACTTAGCAAAGAACAACAAAGTCGTTTGGAAAAGGCTAAAAAATCACATGAACAAACTGTGATGATTGCCACTTACGACGAAGCGGAAGAAAGAATAAAGTCAAAATCAACGAAGAAAAAAACTTGGAAATATTCTGCAAAGAATGTAAGGGATTATGCTTTTTCAACTTCTAGAAGATTCATCTGGGATGCAATGGGCGTACCGATGAAAGATGGAAGAACGGTGATGGCTCAATCCATGTTTGTAAAGGAAGGCGATTGCCTTTGGAGTAAATTTTCTACCAAGGCAGTCGCACATACTGTAAAATGGTTTTCGCATTACACAGTTGACTATCCTTACCCAGTGGCTTGGTCCATAGATGGTTCGATGGGAATGGAATATCCAATGATTTGCTTCAACTTCGGTCGTTGCGAAGATGATAGTACTTACACCCAACGAATGAAATATGGACATATCGGCGTAATCATTCATGAGGTGGGACATAATTGGTTTCCAATGATTATCAACTCTGATGAAAGACAATGGACTTGGATGGATGAAGGGCTGAATAGTTTCACTCAATTTTTAGTAGAACAACATTGGGAAAAGGACTACCCTTCTCGATATGGTTTTCCAAAATATATTACGGAATACATGGGTGGTGACAAGGCCAACATTTCTCCCATAATGACGAACTCCGAATCTATTAAACAATTCGGTCGAAACGCTTATCAGAAACCTTCCGTGGCTTTAAATATCCTCAGAGAAACGGTCATGGGTCGGGAAGCATTTGATTTTGCTTTCAAAGAATACTGTGAGCGTTGGGCATTCAAGCAACCATATCCTGCAGACTTTTTCCGTACGATGGAAGATGCTTCTGGAGTAGATTTAGATTGGTTTTGGAAAGGATGGTTTTACACAACTGATCACGTCGACATTTCTTTGACAGATGTAAAAGCAATCACTGCGGAATCTTTTAATCCTATTGCTCAAAAAGAAAAAGATGCGGCTAAAAGAGATGCTGGACCTAAATCTATTACAAGAATTAGAAACGAAGAGGCTATACCTGAAACCAGAGCAGACAGAGATCCAAAAATTATTGACTTTTATTCCAACTACGATCCGCTAAAAGTTGACAACTTGGATCAGTCCGAATACAATGAATATTTAGAAGGGCTAAGCGAAAAAGAAAGAGCCATGATTAAGTCTGGCAAAAAATTCTACGAGCTTACTTTTAAAATGGAAGGAGGCTTGCTAACTCCGATTGTTTTTGATTTTGTTTTTACCGATGGCTCTACAGAAACTATAAGAATTCCGGCCGAGGTTTGGAAGGGAAATAAATCTGAAGTGACAAAAATATTCCCTACTGATAAGGAGGTGAAAGAAATCATTCTTGATCCTTACTTGGAGACTGCCGATGTAGATCGTTCAAATAATTATTTTCCAAAACGCGAAGAAGAGAATCGATTTGAAATGTTCAAACAGAAGAAGCAACAAGGAAAAAAAGAGAATCCTATGCAGCGTGATCGCAGGGCGAAGGAGAAGAAAGGGAGAGCGTAGTTCAATGATCAATGACTGCGTCGCAATTTGCTTCGCAGTCATACTGGCCACTGGAAAGCATTTATGCTGCGACTCAATATTGCCTGAAGGGCTTAAATTCCGGAACTAGGGACAACGTCCCTAGGCATCAAAGAAACGCAATATGTAGCCTGAAGGGTTACAATTCCAATCGAATAATCGTACACGAATCGCAGACCTTCAGCCTGCCCAACACACTTGCTTTATAACTTGGGGTGATACCCCAAGTTTTGGAGTCTTAGGCCTTCAGCCTATCTGAAATAAAATTATTTGGTGGATATGGTGAACCTGAAACAATAACGAAAGTTCGAAATCTTCATTTGAATCAATTGACATGCACGCTGTTCGACATTGCGCCGCAGGCATTGCGTGGCAGACAATTGCGTTTTGCGCAGCAATACAATTGAACTACCCTAGCTCCTCCTCCAAACGAAATGGCTGCTTATACAACCTTACCCCCGTTGCTTTGAATATTGCGTTGGCAATTGCTCCTCCGGCGGGTGGCAAACTAGGTTCTCCTAGGCCTGTTGGACTCTTTTCGTTTTGAACGAAGTGAACATCTATCTTTGGAATTTGATTCATTCGAATCAATTTATACCTATCAAAATTATTGGCTGAAGGTGCTCCTTTTTCAAAAGAAAAATCAGCATACATGGCATGTCCAATTCCATCGATGATTCCACCCTCCACTTGATTCGTTGCAGCCATTGGATTAATAACAATTCCACAATCCACTGCACAAGTTACTTTTCTGACTACTGGTAAGCCATCTACCATTTCTACGTCTGCTACTTCAGCCACATGTGTATTATGCGAATAGTAAACGGAAAGTCCTTGAAAAATTCCTTTGGGTTGTTTTCCCCAATTAGATTTTTCAGCAACTAATTTGGTAACGTCCATAGATCTTTCAGGGGAATATTCTCTTTCTTCTTCTGGGTTATTTTTCGCGATCTCGAACAACTCTAATCTCAATTCGACGGCATCTTTTCCTAACATTTCTCCCAGCTCATCAAAAAACGATTGTTCTGCAAAGGCTAAAAAGTTTGTGTAAGGCGCTCGCCAAGCACCTGTTGTAATATTGCTATCGAAGCTGTTGGTATCAATTCTTAAATTTGGGATAGCGCCTGCTGGAAAAAAGTTGGGGATAAGGCCATACATATTTCCATTGATACATGCTTCTGTCATATGATAAGCATGAATCTTTCCATCTTTTATTCCCGCGTGAAATTTATATTTAGAAGCAGGTCTATAAGTTCCTGCAGTCATATCGTCTTCTCGAGAGAAAACAAGCTGAACCGGTTTTTTTGCTATTTGAGAAATCTGTGCAGCCTCTTCGGCAAAGTCTCCATATAACCTTCGACCGAATCCTCCTCCCATTCTAGTCATTCCAATGGCCACATTTTCCTTTTCGAAACCAATTTTCTCAGCGATTCGAGATTGAGTCCATGCCGGTGTTTGAATCGGTCCAACACATTCGGCTTTATCAGCGGTTACGTGCGCAAAAAAGTTCATTGGCTCCATGCAGTTATGCGGTAAAAATGGAGCGCTATACGTTCTTTCCAAAGTCTGAGTACATGCTTTGATGGCCTTATCAAAGTTCCCATCGTTTCGCCTTGGTTCCTTAGATCTTTGGTTCAAAAGTGCTAATAGTCTGGCTTCATGATCTTTTGAATCTTCTAAGTCCGCTCCCCCTTTCCATTCAGCATTAATTGCTTTTGCCCCTTTCATCGCTGCCCAAGTACTGCTAGCAATAATTGCGATTTTATTATCGTCGAATTTGAAAACCTCCTGTACACCATTTACTGCTTTTGCTTTGCTGTCATCAAAAGAAGTCAAAGACATTCCAAATGATGGAGGTCTAACGGCTGTGGCATATACCATTCCATCTCTTTTGGTGTCAATGCCATATGCAGACTTACCTTGTATGATCACATCCAAGTCTACATTAGGTTTTGAATGTCCAATAATTTTATAATCTGCAACAGCCTTAAACGCCACTTTTTTGGGTACAGTCATATCACCCGCATCTTTGGCTAATTCTCCATAACTCAATTTTTTACCGTCCGGTGCTATCACAAATCCGGCATCTGTTTTTAGCTTAGCGATATCAATATTTTCCCATCGCTTACCTGCTGCTTGCAGTAGCATATTTCTAGCAGTTGCCCCTGCCTGTCTTAAACCATCCCAACCATGTCGGATGGACTGAGATCCTCCAGCTACCTGTCGATCGAAGTCAACTGTTAGTGGTGCTTGTTCTACCAATACATCTTCCCAGGCCGCATCTAATTCTTCTGCCACAATCATCGGCATGGAAGTTTTAATGTTTTGCCCAATTTCAGGATTTGGAGAAAAGATAGTTACCAATCCATTTTCACCGATTTTCAAAAAGGTGTTTATATCATACCAATTTTCTGGAAGCGCTTTTTTTACTATTTTTTCGACTGGTGCATTACAACCAGCCATGAGATTAAACCCTAAGACTAGTCCACCTGAAGCGGCAGCTGATAATTTTAAAAAGGATCTTCTTTTAATATCTTTATTGAAAGTCATAATTTGGAATTGAGTGGTGGTGAAGAGCAGTGATTAATTATTTTGCAGCATCTAAAATAGCGGCCTTGATGCGCGTATAGGTTCCACATCTACAAATATTAGAAGCCATTGCAGTTTCAACTTCAGCTTCTGTAGGGCTAGGATTATCCTTTAAAAAAGCAGCAGCTTTCATAATTTGTCCGGCTTGACAATAACCACATTGTGGAACATCATGTTTTCTCCAAGCATTTTGAAGCGGATGCTCTCCTTCTGGATGTAATCCTTCAATGGTCGTAATATCCTTACCATCAGCTGCTTCAACCGTCAGACTACAAGACTTAATAGCAGCTCCGTTCACGTGAACAGTACATGCTCCACATTGTCCAATGCCGCAACCATATTTAGTTCCTACTAAACCAACTGAATCTCTAAGTGCCCAAAGAAGTGGCGTATCAGGATCGACATCTATTTGTTTGGATGTGCCATTAATAGAGAGGGTGAAATTTGCCATAATTTTAGAATTATTAAACTGTCCTAAATATTCTTTTTGAGAAAGGTTTAAGATAGAAAAAAAACAATAGAAGGCTTACCCAATCGACGTCTTTAACAATGTCTTAAGGAGCAAGTTCAACAACCTCTTCTACAAAAGCTTTAAACTGATCCATCCACTTCTGGCTTTGCGCTTTAAATTTTCCAGGCATTATTTTGGCCATTAGTTTAATCATAGCCCCGTTAAACTTTGTGTATTCCACCTCCGAGATATAAACAGTTTTATTTTCACCCAACTTTTCAAACCGACTGGTCTGCGTATTGGTCATATGAATATGTTCGTAGAGGCCAGTTTTCTCTTCAGGAAGATTGTTCTTTAGGATGGTTTCTATTAACTCAATTTTTTGAGGGCTAGTAATTAAAATTCTGGATTTCGCTCCTACTTGATTTTTCTCTCCGGAAAGTAATTCTATACTATGAAATCCGTCTTGCCATTCTTCGAAATGATCTTCATTTTCCCAAAGGGCTACGACCATTTCGATTGGAGCATTAATCTCTACTTTGCAGGTATATTTCATGTTAACGTTGATTTAGTATATATTTTAAATTCATCGCCGCCAACACCAAACCCTACTCCGAATTGATCCCAACCTTTTTTTTCATAAAAATTAATTAGATCAGTGCTCAAGTACAACTTTTCAAATCCCTTTTTCTTTGCCTGATGTAACCCATGGTCCAGCAATTGTGCTGCCAATCCATTTTTCCTAAATGCCTCTTCTACATAAAGGCAAGCGAACCATGGAAACAAATCCTGCCTGCTTATTATGTCATTAATCAGCAAGGCATAAGATCCAACGATTTCGTTTTCAACAATTCCAATATAAAATTTAGGCAATTTATTTTTTGCATCTAGTGAATTCAAAATACAATCTTGATAGAAAACGAAGTTGTCTTCACTACCCCATTTCTTCCAAAAATACTGGACTGCCTGTTCTAAGAGTTTTGGTTTTTCTGCTAATTCAAAAATTTCCATTATAAATATTTTGGACAATTTAATATTATTATTGAACTTCCCCGCGTTGTTCTATTTCCATTGCTTTCCAATAGAATTTTTCAAAAGCGGTTTGGCTTAGCTTTTTTCGCATAGCAGAAAGCACATCGTCCAATCCTAGGTTCATCCAATCCCAAAGGATCGCATTGTACTTATACATTTGTGGACCTATAAAAGTACGTAGCTCTTTCAATTCTGATTCGCTAAAACCATTCTGCGCAAGAATTTCTTTTGTTCTTATTAATTGTTCTTCTGTAAATTGAGTATCTAAAAAAGGTTCATTGATCAGGCTCCAATTTGAGTTCCTTTTGACAAGCGGAACATTATTTTCGTTTGCAAATTTACTCAATTCCTCGAGCTGCAATCTTGAAATAAAAACCAACTCCCCTTTTATTTTAATGGTAGGTGGATAAGTATCTAAATGAATTTCTGTTATGTCTTTTGCAAAAATTTCTTTATTTCCATATACAAAGGATGGTTTAAATGGATAATTCTTAAATGCAATAGAATTAGATTTTATTTCGGAGGTTCCAATTCCACAAATGAGGCTTTTATATCCTAGTTTGTTTGCAACGTTTCTGAACGTTTCGATAATCATTTTCATTCAATTAATTAAAGTAATTCAAGCCACCAAAGGTCTTTCCTTAACACGAAAGAATTTGATCAATATCCCCCGACCCATAACATACAAAGTTCTTTAGCCTATAACCGCCTTTGCCTGAGCTTTATGGACCACAGAACGTGTATAGGTAGCCACGAATTACGCTAATTAACACGAAGTCGAATAACGTATCGATTAAACGTATTTATTTTCACGAAGCTTGCCTGCCATTTGGTAGGCTTGCTTCGCAATCGACTAATTAGCCCGAATTCGATTCCTGTCGAATATAGTCCAATCGTCCAATTTCGATAAAGTTTGCGACTCAAGATTCAATAGCCTAAAATTATAAACTCCAACAATAGTTTTAGTTCAAACAAGTAAAGTCAAAACATCAAAGTAATTTCCCTGCAATAAAAGCTGTGGTCCAAGCGCTTTGAAAATTATACCCCCCAGTGATACCATCTATGTCCATCACCTCTCCGGCAAAATAAAGCGCAGGATGAATTTTACTTCGCATACTGCTTCTGTCAATACTCGACAAACTTACTCCGCCGCAGGTAACAAATTCTTCTTTGAAAGTTGTTTTTCCTTCTACCTGATAAATATCATTGGTGAGCAACATGGTTATTTTATTAATTCCTATTGCACCTAGCTCTCCCCATTTTTTAGTTGGTGAAAATTCCCCTTTTTCTAATAAGAAATTCCACAATCTAACTGGCAATGCATAAGGACGAAAATTGGTTAATAATTTATTGGAATGATTCTCACTGAGATTTGCGATATCCGAACTTACTATCTCATGATTTTTAATATTGACCCAATTGACTTGCACCTTAAATTTGTAATTAGACTCTTGTAGTATTCTTGCACCAAATGCAGATAGCTTCAATATAGCTGGTCCGCTCATCCCCCAATGGGTGATTAACAAAGGCCCATCCGAAACTAGTTTACTCCCCTGTATTTTCACTAAAGCATTCTCAACTACTATGCCCATCAGTTCTTTCACTTTTTCATTGGGCATATTAAACGTAAATAACGAGGGCACA
>CALGJW010000241.1 GCA_937930025.1 uncultured Saprospiraceae bacterium
ATATTACCAAATATTCGTTTTTAAGAGACAGGTTGTTATAAATGCTTTGAAAGTAAGTTAATCTTTATTTCATGCAACTTGTTCCTACCCGCAAACTTGCGGGTAATCCTCTTTCGTCTGCAGTGAATTGTTCCATTTGACTCATCATTTTTACCACCTCCGCATCCGCATACACAATGATAAGTTATTTCCATATGTTGTCCAAAGGACTAGTAATATTTCTCAAATCATTTTGGCTAAGGTGCAAATAGATCTCCGTAGTTTTAATGCTTCCGTGACCCAGCAGCTCTTTGACGTGGGTAATACCTGTACCGTTTTGTACTAGATGGGTAGCAAAGGAGTGACGTAGCGTATGTGGCGTTGCATGGCTGATACCTGATTTTTGTACCGCAGTTGTCACGATGGCCTGGACACTTCTTTTACTATATTGACCTCCCGTTTGCCCTTCAAACAAATAATACTTAGGCGTATATTGCTGATAATACGCCCGCAATACCTTTAGCAACGTGCTAGAAAGTAACGTAGTTCTGTCCTTTTTTCCTTTCCCACCTTGTACGCGAATATGGTTTTCATCGCTTCGGATGTCAGAAAGCTTTAAGTTGACAACATCTGACAATCGAAGGCCTGCTGCATAAATTGTCATTAGTATTGCCTTGTGTTTTAGATTATTAACCGAGGAGATAAGGCGGGTTACCTCATTTTGGGTCAGGTAATGGGGTTTGTCCTTTGGCTTTCTGGGGCGTCTTATCTGAATGAACATTTTTTCCTTGCCTACAATGTTTTCATAAAAATATTTGAAGGCATTGATCGCTTGGTTTTGTGTCCGTTCTGCCATTCGTTCATTTTTAATTTTATGGAGTAGGAAGGCTTTGATTTCAGCAATAGTCAGCGTGGATGGCTTTCTATGGTTATAATACCAAAACAATTGCTTTAGGTGCTGTTTATAACTTTTGATAGTTGCAAAGCTGTATCGGCGAAGTATTAAATCTTGTTCTAAAGCTTCTATTGCATTTTGATATCGAAGAGGGATGTTTGACTTAGAAGTTGATTCTCTTCTTTTCTTAATCGGCTCCCTTGCATAAACAGGCGTATAGTGCGTTGGAAGATCACGTTTTATGCGAAATCCTAGTTGATAGTTGCCAGTAAAAAGTTGGTGGATTCGTTCTAGCGTATCCCTTGTATAGGGGATTACCCAATGTTTCTTTGCTGGATCCCATCTTCGGCCTTCAATTTCTGCTTTCAATAATTCTCGCTCTTTATACTCTAAAGGGCCAATATATACAGAGAGACTTGTTGTGTTATTTGGTAATTCGTTTATAATAAGCATCATTTTGTATTGTTAATTGGCCAAAATTATATTTATAAATACTTGAAAACAAATTTAATAGTTAACTTAGTCACTTTAAGCACTTATAAGTGCTTATAAGTGCTTAAAGTGACTAAAGAATATACTATGCAACAATGTTATCATTGCAATGGAATCATCAAGGGACGGGCAGACAAAAAATTCTGCTCCAAAGATTGTAGCAACAAGTACAACTTTGCCAAGAGAAAATCATCCACTCCAGAAGTAGTAAAAACGATTAACCGAATACTGATCAAAAACAGATCAATTCTTTCCAACCTTTTTAATTCCAACAAACAAACAAAAAAGAAACTCTCAAAAATAATCCTCTCTCAACAAGGATTCGATTTCCAATACTGTACCGGGGTTTATTTCAATCGGGAACGCAAAATGTATCATTATATTTATGATTTTGCCTGGATGGAATTTTCAGACCAGGAGGTTCTTGTCATTCGAAAGTTGAAATAACCCTATTACTGATTTTATTGGTAGACATATTCCTACCATCTATCGAATAAATTCTAGGCAATTTGGTTCCACACTCGGGTAAAAAGTGATACATTTATAGCCGATGTAGAGGAAGGTTTTCTTATGCCATTATGGTAGGAAAAGGCGCTAGGTCTTACCTTATCTTTTTTACAAGAAGTGAGCGTTGCGATTGAGAAAAGTATCCCTAAAAACAAAAAAAATAATTTTGAAAATTGCATTGAAACATATTTTGTTAAATAATGCCTCAAAGACATAGGGACGGAGCATATTAGTAATAGTGAGATGTATCAAAGGGCTGTCAAAATCGGAAAATTGACTAAGCGTAGGATTGCCCTGCCTGTGTGGTAAGGAGTTAATCAATAGAATGATTATCCCTTTTTTATGGATTGATTAAGTGGGCTCCCTGCCAATGAGCAGCGGACAGGTGGTTCCAATACTAGTTTCTAACCAGCATTTTTCCCATTACCACAAAAAAAAAGCCATTCGAATGCACGAATGACTTTTTTATTTTCAATTTTTAGCAAGGATTATTTGCCAAAAAGATTTTTTGCTGTATTCAATAGACCGCCAGCTCCACCAGGGATTAGGTTCGATAATGCCCCTAAGTCGAAAGCAGAATCTGCTTCATCAGTAGATTGAAATTTTTCTTTTAGACTGTTGATTAGATCAGGAGTAGTGTTGGCTGCTTCTGCAGTCGCATCTTCTGCACTCATTCCTTTTGATTGTAGTGTTTCTACCATTTTTGCTTTTGCTTCAGCAAAGATGCCGTTGTTTTCCATGTTTCCTCCTCCTGAGAATAAATCGGTCACCATATCCAAATTGCCACCAGCAATTTTAGAAGTAATGATACCCATAATTCCATTCGCTCCTTCTGTTGCAGCTTCTTGAGTTTCTGTTGCACCCAAAGCATTTGAAGCCATTTTTGACATCAACTGCTGCATCGCCATTTGTTTTAAATTCTCTAACATGTACGGTTATTTTATTTTATTGTGAAGTAATATACTATTGAGACGTGATTGTTGGGTTTAGTCACATGGAGTAGGGGAGTTCGTTAGTTAATCAAAATTAATTCTGATTGATTTGATTGTTGCCCGATAAAATTTAGGAGATACATTCCCTTAGGTAATAAAGAAACATCAAGATTTATTGCTGTTTCTGAGCCGATTGTTTGCTCCAAAACCATCCTACCTTCCAGGCTAACTATGGTTATCAGGTTTATGTTGTTTGAGAGGTTTTTGATCGAGAGATTATCGGTTATCGGATTGGAATAAATAGGAGGTGTTTCCTTATTGATTGGGGTGGGTTCGGAGGAGGTAGTGCTTATTTCTTCAATGCTGAAATCCGCAAACAACACCGTCTCGTCTCTAAGATCCTGGTCATTTATTAAACTTCGATAAATTCCCCATTTTGGCCTTACGAAAGTTGCCCCTGGTCTCCAATTGATAATGGAGGGATTGGAATAGGAAAATAACGTCGAATTATCACTTACTTTTTTTATCTCAATCTCGTAGGTCCCTGAGGTGCCATAGCGTATTGTTTCTGTTACTTCCAACCAGGTATCTATCAACGGGGCTAAATCAGTTTGTGTTAAAGTGACTTGGCTGTTGGTCTCTGCATACCGCAATTCTAGTCGGTCAGGAGTGGACTTTCTTGCTGTAAGGGTATACATTGGCATACTTTCCAAGGCGCCCCCAACGGATTTTAGTTGATGTAAATGAGTGAAATTCGGAGAAGATTGAAAACCTGCTGCCAACTTAAATTTCCACTTGTAGACTACTTTCTCGTTTTCAATTCCTAGCAGATTGTCCGGAGACTTGTCATAGGTTTTTATTTCATTACGCTGTCTGTCAAAGTTAATGCATCGATCATCATCAGGAGTGGTATGGATGAAGAATCGAAAAACGTTGGTATTTAATGCAGTGTCAAAAACCTCATCAATATGCCGCCCAAATCCAGAATGATTGCAATCTGGAACCTCCACGGGATTATAACCAGGAGCAAAGGTCGCCGTAATTAACTCGTAGGTATCTCCAGGCCCATTCGCCTTCAGCTCCACCTGTCCATAGACGAGTGATAAGGAGAACATTAATAGTAGTGTTAAAAGTAGCTTCATGGATTGATTATTTACACAAATATAAAGCGGTAGTTTTACATACTAGTAAAGGATAGACATTGTTTCGAAGATTTTTTCGATAATGTCTCCTACCTACTTGTGAAACAGTGTATTTTGGTAAATGTTTCCTCCTCCTTCTTTATTTTTTTTGGGGACCACCTTACACAAAAGGCGGGAGGCATTCTATTAGAAGGAATCAGAATTTAGTGCAGATTTATAGCAATTGGTAAGGCGTAAAGCAGCCCTTCCCATTATTATGAATTACTAGGTAGTTGTCCTATACAAGGTCTGCGAAGTGCTGACGTAACTGTTTACGCTGTTTTATCTTAATGAATACAACCAATTTGGTTGCGTTCTGCCAGCTCAATTATGCTTTCCTCCTCTAGCACTTCTATCCATTCCTCCTCTTCTCCTTCTGGGACAATAATAAGATACCAATTATCATCTCCTGAGCGCGTAGACTCAATGGATAATCCATGACTCACAACTAGCGAGTCGACAGTGTTTGGTGATTCATTGTCAAGGACCTCAATTATTACTTCGCCAGGTACAGGGCCATCTTCACATTGGTTTTTTTTGCAGGAAGTAATGGT
Source organism: uncultured Saprospiraceae bacterium (assembly GCA_937930025.1). Classification (GTDB taxonomy): domain Bacteria; phylum Bacteroidota; class Bacteroidia; order Chitinophagales; family Saprospiraceae; genus JABDJM01. The sequence continues at coordinate 4,541 of CALGJW010000241.1, forward strand.
GATCATCGCTAAAATAAGAAGCCAAAGTTTGTACATAGTTTTTTTTTATTTTGAACGACCTTCTTTAAATGAATATTGTATCAATGGAATGTTCGTTGTGAAATCTTTGTAAAAGGGCGAATAGTAGGCCGTCTTTATGCAGCTAGAAAACAAACCAGAAATCGTTTGTAACGACTTCTAAATGTGTTTTTTGCTAGCGATTGCCTGTCTCTTTTTTGATCTCAAATTGGGATTTTAGATTTAAAAATTTGACTTCAAAGGAATGGTAGATAAGGTAGGAAACAACAAGGCTGATTATCAATGAAACGGTGTTGATCAGTAGGGTAGGACCCAACCCAACAAATATTTTAGAATTCAATACCAATTGTTTTATTGGCCAGTGTATTACATAAATTCCATAGGAGTATTTTCCAAATTCGATTAGTAACTTGTTGTCTAGCGTTTTTCTGATGTAACTGCCTGTTTTATTGTTGATTAACGATAGGAAAAGCAAGGTGGCAAAGAATAGATCAATTGAGAAATAACCCAATTTTGACATCCATAAAGTAGTATGCGCAAAGGATCCTTCCTGTATTCCAATTAATAAGAATGTAATTGCTGAAACCGCTAATGTTAGGTAGATAAATACGGATTTTATCTTAATGTTATTGGCTAATAGTATGGATAAAATTGCTCCTAGGATTAGGCTGTCCATTCTGTAAGGGAGCAATGAATAATTTACAGCTATGTTGTTGGAGGTTAGTTTTAGAATTAGTGATAGGGCGACAAACAGAGAGAGTAGGGAAAGTAAATGGCGAATGTTCTTCTTAAAAGCAAAAATAAGGATAGGATAAATGATATAAAATTGTTCCTCCACTGCCAATGACCAAAAGTGGTTTAAGGTGGTTGGTTTTTCAATATTGGTGGCTAAAAAGAAGTTTTGCAGATAGGTCCAAAAGTAAAGTTGATTGCTACTCAAAACTTCGAAACCATTTATGTATTTATGGAACAATTCTCCGCCAACTATAAATACCATAAAAAGCGTCAAAAAGTATATGGGAAATATTCTCAAGCATCTTCGAATGATAAAAATCTTGTAAGAATGAAAGGTGCTTTCGTAGCGTAGGAGTATATTCGTAATAAGAAAACCAGATAAAACAAAGAACAAATCTACCCCTACCCATCCCAGCGTTATCGAATAAAAATGAATCAATAACACCAAGATTATTGCGACGCCTCTTAATCCATCTAAATGGCTATAGTACTTCTGGGTTATATAATTTGCCATTTTTGGGGAGGTGTAAGCTGCATAATTGTGGAAATCTGTATGCTGCGCTTAAAGTACGTTATTATTTTGGTGAACTTGCTGGTAACGTGTATATTGTTATTTGCAAAAAAAATAAATGAAAAGCAAGAAATTAAACGATGCTGAGCTTCATTCTGCTGGGGCGACTGTCAGGCACAAGTCACCTTTTGAAAGTCTTAATTCTCACAAGAATGAGGATGAAATTACTCAGGAGTTTAGAGAAAAATGGGTGATCCCCTTTTATCTCAAACTTAGAAATAGATCTGATGAGTGGCTTCATAAAATGATCAATGTGAAACCTCAAATAACAGATGATATTATTCTTCAAAATTTAGGAGATTTTGATTGGAGAACAAGATCAACGGGAAGCTATTTTGCTTTAATAAAAGAGTCTTATCATCTAGAAGATATAATAGGAATTCACTTATTGAAAAGTGAAGTTTGCAGTGCAGGAGGAAAATATGCTTTAACCCTTGCATCATTCAATACTGCAAAATCTGTACAATATTTAAATAGGTACCTTGAATATTATTTGATTAGACCAGATTTGTATTTCGATCAAGGAGTTGTTATGGTAGCTTTAAAGTATTTAGATGAGGTCAATGAAACTAATAACTTGGCAATGCATTTGAAAAATTGGGAAGATTATCTTAACTGGAGATATCACGACCAAATTAAGAATATGAACAATTTAAAGGAAATAGTACCCGATAAAGCAGAAGAATTAGAAAGAGAAATTCAAGAACTTAAACCAAAGGAATCAAAAATTGATACAACACATTTTCACGAATCAATTGAGTTCTTGAATAAAATAATAAATGAATAAAAGCAGATAACAAAAGCAACAGACGTACATTGCTGTCACGAGGAACAGCAACGTCGCTGTTCCGAAACGTAATTTGTTTTAGGATAGATATGGCCCTAGGATATTGTGTTCGTTTTTAACAAGTTTCAGCTTCATTTGACACGGCATTTAGTAGCAATTGTAATTACCAGTCTATTGAACGACCAGTC
>CALGJW010000242.1 GCA_937930025.1 uncultured Saprospiraceae bacterium
CCAATGCCTGCCATTCCTGCTTTTTGAATCAATTCAAAACTCGCTCGCCCGCTTACTAAAACTAGTTGTTCGCTTAAAGGTAAATCAAGCGAATCCATTGCTGCTCCGATTACTTTATCCATGGCATTATGTCTTCCGACATCTTCCCTAACCAAGAGAAATTCTCCTTGGGCATTGATCAATGCTACTCCGTGCACTCCTCCGGTTAATTTAAACAGCGTTTGACTTTCTCTAAGTTGATTGCTAATCTTGGTAATAATAATAGGACTAATCTTTAGCTTAGAAGACCAAGGGAGAAATGGGCTTTCGGTTTCTATATTTTCTTTAGAAGCTTTTCCGCAAACTCCACAACTAGAACTCACAAAAAAATTGCGATCTACTTTTGACAAATCAAAATTCACTAAACGCGAAAGTTCTACTTCGAACACATCTGTGTCAAATTCATTAATATGGAGGATGTCATTTTTTGCTTGAATGATTCCTTCTGTGAATAGAAAACCCTTGATGAGTTCCTGGTCATTGCCTTTGGTTCTCATGGTGACGGCTAATCTTTTTTGTAATAAGCCTGCGGTTCGCTCTTGACGTATACGAATTTCCAATGGCGATTCTTGCGCAATACTATCTGCGGTAGACAAAAATTTGCCTTCAGAATATTTAATGATATTCTTTTGGATGGAATCCAAGATTAAAGTTTGATTAATTTTTGGGCACCTCTATAGTCTCCGGCTCTTACCTGAAGAAAATAATTGCCCGTAGACCAGCCATTATGAATTGGGATGGATTTAACCATATCAAAAGGTACTTGCATGTCAGAATACATCAGTCTTCCACTGAGATCATAAATAAATATTTCAGCGGTGCTAAGTGCGGGATCTGGGCGATGCAAGAGTACTCCTAGTTCGGTACTAAATGGATTGGGCATAATCTCAACGGGGATTTCGCCATAAGTTATTCCCCTAGGTGTCAGCGGAAGTTTTGCTGCTTCTGGCCAAATTTCGAGGAAGCAAATATCTCCTCCCGTTCCGCTTTCAGCACCTTGCAATATTTCGATGTAGCCTTTGGTGACGGTAAGCGTTGGAGAATTCACATAGGTAAAGACATTTACATTTTCTTCATCAGGAATATGCGTGTCGTTGAATCCTACTTTGTAAAAGTTCGGACCAACCAAATTAGCCCCATCAATCAAGGTAGAATAAAATCCGGAAGAGCCGTCTCTTACTTTTACCGTATGTACTTTTTTATTGTTGTCTGGATCTCCACCGACCATCACAAAGCGATAGTCGCCATTTGGAATGTCCACTCGGAAGGTTATGGTTCCTCCTTTGGTACCGATAAATTGATTGTATAATTCTTCATCGACTACATTGCGATCATTTGGGGTGTCATCTATTGCAGCAATGTCGGTGTATCCATATCCTTTCTGAGTGGTATACATCATTTCCATGCTGTCCTGAACAATCTTAGTATAAGTAACTTCAGGAGCGTTCGCACTTTTTGTGGTGTACTCCGTTGCGCCAAAAGCGAAGGCCTTTGTAATTTGGGTTAGGCCAGATTCCTGGCATTTTTGCAATTTAGCATCTGCCCAATTCCCATGGTCACACTCGCTAATGCCATCTGCGTTTTGAACGATGAGCTTTAATTCATTTACTCCGATAATATTTAGGGAAATATATTGAGCAAGTTGACCATACTCCATTAGTTCACTTTCAAAAATCAATTTTCCATCTCCCCAAACTTCAAAAATAACCGATCCTTTCGCACAAGATCCATCATCCACTCCGATGAAGGCTGAAAAATAATCATAAGCACAATTAATTTTGTAACTGACTTCCGAATAAGCATGTGTTCCTAATCCGCGACTGTATGGCACTCCAGCGATAGACATGATACTGCCATCTTTTTCCCCATCCTCTCCATTCGCTAAATCTAGTTCAATTGGTCCCCAACCATTTTCTGGCTCTATAGTCCAATCTAAATCAGAAAGGTATTTTACTGTACAAGGCCCAATAGTACTTTCATCTATCTCATTAATCCATCGTGTCAAAACTTCTATATACTCCTCGTCAATTACATTCTTTGAGAGAGGCGGCATTTTATCAGTCGCAATAGAATTGTCTCGAATCCAAACTTGAGATTCTTCCGGCATCAAAGGAACAATCATTTTTGCACCGAAAGGTGTGTTGTGACTGACGCCGAAATTTTGCACTAAGCTCTTATGTTCTAAAGGTGTGGAAAGTCTTGCGTCAAAAACGCCATTGACTCCATTGGGTTGATGACAATGTGCACAGTTAGCATCTAGGTAGGAAAAAACTCGGTCCGCATCTGAAGCTGACTGATCATCTAGTGCAACAGCCTTAGGTAAGTCCTCCAAACTAATGTCCGAGATGGAGTTGCTAAAGATTCCCAAATTATCCCAGGTACTCAATTGATTGGCTATTGCATTGTCGTATTCAAAGTCGCCATTGAGCTGTGCTGTTTTTACGCCAAGCACAAAACCTGCATTTGGCGTATGACAACTATTGCATTGAAGCGTGTTTGGATAATTCCATTCTTGATTCTTCGTGCTACCATCGGCCATTTGAACAGCGTAACTTTCTGTTAATTCTCCATCCAGTAAAAAAGCATCGGTGCCTGCATCATTCCATTTGTAAGTAATTCCGTAGGCATTGGATTCTTTGTCGATGATAAAAAATCGCGTTTCTAAACGCTTTGTTACTGATGGATTATTTTCGTCAACTGGTAATTCGAAATGTTTGATGAAAACAGTTCCGGGAGGGAATTTCCAATGGTCCTGTTCTGAAAAAACTACTTGTTCATCCGGTGTATCAAAGGCCCCATCATTAGGAATGCTTACCCATCTTTTTTTGGAGGCCCCATCTGACCAAAGTGGCGAATTCGTTTTGTAAGGAATGACTCCATTCCGAATAACTAAGTCATCAATGTCATTAAATGCTCCCGTCTCGGATAAACTAACTGGAATATATTCTGGTGGTGCTTGGTTCAGTTTTAATTTATAAATGGATCCGCCGTCTAAATTTTTACCATAAAGATTCAAGGCAAAAATTTCTCCTGCTTGATTTGTTGCAAAGGAGGAAATACCAGACTTCCCTCCTACTCCATCTTTTACTAAGTTCGTAAGAATTTGTTCTTCGTCGGTAATAGGATTGATGGACCAAATATTACCGTTGCTAAATTCTGCATAGATGTAAAACCCGTCAAGAATGTTGGACCACATATCACCGCGATAAACAAAACCTCCGATCACAGCTACCCCTTTCGTTCGTACGTAATCGAATTTGGGCGGCGTTTCGATTCCAATTAGTTCGTCTGGCCTATTTCTATTTCCTGCGACATTTCCTTCTTTAAAGGGCCATTGCGCATTTCCTCCTATAGGCAATATGGTTACTTCTTCGCGAGCCCCGTTACCGACATCTCCAATCCAAATTTCTTCCTTGACAGCGTCATAAGTTGCACGATGTGGCGACCTTAATCCTAGCCCGACAAACTCTTCCAATACTCCTCCATCGGGATCTTGCCAAGGATTAGCATTCGGTATAAAATAACCTTGGGTAAATGTCTCCGGCAAATCGGCGGGCTTTCCTGGAAATTCAATTGGTTGTCTTCGGATAGGATGCGATCGATTCGGATCTTGATCTACATCTATTCGAAATAGTCCACCCCAAAGGTCTTTATCAATCACCTGCATGTAAGGCGTAAAATCTAGCGAACTGCTTGAGCCCCCATCTCCTACCGTGAAATTTAAGAATCCTTCATTGTCAAAAAACATCCCTCCCCCTTGGTGATAACCTTGAGGGTCATAATCTTGTATGAGAATAAATTCTGAGTTAGGATCTATTGATTTGCTGTCAGCCTCATAAGTAAATCTAGAAAGTCGATTCATCCTTGGTTGATTCCCGTTTTCGATACTAGGATGGTAAGCATACATGACGTAGAGGAATCCTTTACTTGGAGAATTATCGTTTCCAAATTCTGGATGAAAAATCATATTTACCAATCCGGAATCTTCGCCGGTCATTACAATATCTGTAATATCCAACACCGTAATTTTTTCAGCGCTATTAGGATCATTACTGATCCACCAAATCAATCCCGTTTTTCCAGCGATCAGGTACCCACTTTGGTCAGGAAGTTCCTCCATGGCCATTGGGTCAATAAAAGTGACATTGGGAAAAGCCGGAATTATTTCCCAATCACCTGCATTGGGGCTCAAATCAGGGAAAGCCCCATCGAGATATGGACCGATAGAATTAACAGAAGTAATCCCAAATGGACTATTAAATGGTCCGAATGACAGAAACATTCCACTTAATACCAACAATGTCATCAATCTCTTCATATCAAAATGCTAGAACAACTCCCCAAAGATAAGGGAAAAAGCAGGATGCTCCTCTTAGATTATTAGAAACTAAACGACTATTAAACCCCTATGGTCTACCTTTGTTAATAGTATATGTCGCAAATCACCACTGTTTGTTTCTTTAAGCTCGAAGGTTTTGTTCAAAAATGCTGGGCATTTTCCCAAATGGGACTGGCTGGCCCAAAGCTTAAGAATACCTCAGGCCTACTTTTCCACAAAATCATGGGCTCCGGAAATGGCAACGGTTTTTCTGTGCGGCCTGATTTTTCCACCTATGCTTTGCTTTGTATTTGGGAAAATCGAGAAAAGGCAGATCACTTTTTTCAGCATCATCAATTCATTCAAGACTATCAAAAAAAGGCGAAATCGATTCGTCTATTTTATTTGAAGGCTTTCAAAGCACATGGATTATGGGATGCGGTTCAACCTTTTGAAATGAACGGCACTTTTGTAGAAGGTGAAAAAATAGCGGTTTTAACCAGAGCCAGAATTCGCACAAGGCTTTTATTTCAGTTTTGGAAGTCTGTACCAGATGTGAGTAGTTCTTTTGACAAAGCTCCAGGTGTATTATTTTCAAAAGGTATTGGCGAACGCCCTTTCATTTTTCAAGCCACCCTGAGTGTTTGGGAAAATAGGGAAAAGATGTTTGACTTTGCTTATCGAAGTCCGAAGCATATCGAGGTGATTAAAAAGACTCGGGAGTTGAATTGGTATTCGGAGGAGTTGTTTGCAGAGTTTGAGGTGGTGGAGAGTTTTGAGCTTTGAGCTTTGACCAAGCGGCACTGTTTAGAATTTGACGATTCTTCTGGCCGCTGAAAGTTCATCCAATGTAATTTCAGAAATAGCATTTATCAATTGAGTGTTAAAAAAAGGAATATTCAAAAGTAATTAGCCCCTGAATATTCTTTTTTTCACTTTAACTATCTAAGATCTTACCTTGACATCGAAGCTACCTTCAACGAAGGTTGTATCTGGCGAAGGGGTATTCTCACCAATAAAAGACAACTTAAAAGCACCTGCAACTTGACGCTTATTATTACTTACTTCCTTTATTTGAAATGAATGTTCAGGGTATCCTTTCCATATTTTATATCTAAAAACAACCGCGCCACCCATTTCAGACAATGAATTAAGCCTAACGCTAGGAGGGTGACTCAAAATAGAAAATAATGCTATATCATTATTTTTCACTAAAGGTATGTTTGAAAAACCAAGAGATATCGTTAAGTCCTTATTTTCTTGACGCTCATAAATCCTAATATCGAATACTTCTGGATCATCGCTTTCAAAAGTAGTATTAACATTCGAATCCAGTAGTACACCATTTTGAATTAATTCAGATTCTCCGGCCTCAAATTTTAGTCGCTCATCTTTACAACCAAATTGTAAAAACAAAACAATTGCAATTAAAAAATATTTCATACTATATCTTTGTAAATGGCATTGAAAATATAGCTTCCAAATTATCCTTACTGCCAATAATGTAATAATGTCCAGAAGAAAGGAAAGAAATATCTATCTCTTTTTGTAATAACGATTTACTCTGATAAGTGTTTTCGAAATTATATAAATACTGACCTAATTCATCAACGATGTATAGTTTTAGTTTTATTTCATTACTTGTTGGATTCGTATCACGTATTAGGCCACTAATATTAATTTTATTATAAGCGGGATTGGGGCTAATTGTAAAATCCGATTTCGAATTGGTTTCCACTATTCTATAACTTTGATCATCACCATTTATATTTGGATACAAAAAAGGAGGTAAAAGATTCCGATGATCAATATCCTCTTTCAATTGGCTGTTAAAATCTTCAGTTCTTCATAGCGCTTGATTCAACAGTGAGTCCCAATTGTAATTATTAAACTCTGCATAAATCGCAACGCCAAGTACAGTCCTAATGTTGACTCAAACTCTTTAGTCTAAAATACCACGACGCGCCTAACCGCAGAAAACGCCCCAACGCTAATTTCAACAAAGTAAACTCCACTAGATAGTCCGCCATGTTTTTCCAAAATTACTTTTTCTTGATTAGTAGTTGCGCTTTGTGAAAATAGAATTTGACCTAAACGATCAAACCATTTAATAGAAATATTTTCGTTGGAAAAGGTTGTTGGAATCTCCAAAGTCAACCGATGGTCTTGCTGAACAGGATTCGGATAAATAATTAATTCTTCCAATTTTTTAGAATTATCTAATCCGGTAACAGCGCCAACTTGAACCATGGTTGTATCTGTTAGCCTTAGACAACCCGTATCGTTATTTACAATGGTAGCAAAAACGGGATGCACACCAGGTCCAAATTCAGTTGCTTCAAAAACAAAAATGCTGCTATCCACTCCAGTGTTCCAAAACACCGTGAAATTATCAAAGTCGACTTCAAAAGTAAGTTGTGCTCCAAGTTCTATGATGGTATCCTCAGGTAATAAATTTGGTTTGAAAGGCATCTCTTCAACACTTAAAAGCACAATGCTATCACAACCATTGGAACTGATAAAACTATCGACTAAGCTGATCGGAGAACAATATTCGATGCCTTCCCAAAACGCACACTCTCCTTCGCAATATGCTAGTCGAATTGGGTCGGGAGATCCATCATAAAAGTTCGCTTCGAAATAGACAATAGAATCGCAGCCATTCCAAGTAGGCACAATCGTAGTGCTAGAAAAGTCATTACAAAAGGTTCCTCCGTCAAAAACGATACATTCTTCTGGACAACTATAGAAGATAAATGAGTCCATCGGTGTTGGGCCAAAAACTTCAATAAAAACATCTACCTCTCCACAATAGCCAGAAGGAATAGAAAACATGGTGTCATTTTTTGGACAGACAATAATTCCTAAGAGTTCAAAGCAGTCCCCAGGATTACAAGTACTGGCATAGATACTTCCAGAATAGTCATATTCAACAAAAACTGAAAATAATATTCCTTCAAGGCATCCATTCCATTCAAAGCTATACCCGCCGGTAAATAATGGTGTAAAAAAGGAATCTATTTCAGAAATATAAATGCTGTCGCCTTCACAAATTGTAGTTTGATAATTGAGCTGATCAATGATATTGAGTGTGGTAATAATGAGACTATCGCAGCCATCGCTTCCGACCAATGTTTGAACATAAGTTCCAGCTTCACATGGAAGTCCATTTGGCAAGGGGCATTCCTCTTCGCACACTTCTAAGTTGATGTAAGTAGTATCAGTGGATACAACAAAAGAATTAGTAGCCAAGGAATTATTGACCGCTAGAAAAGTAAGCAAGAGAATTGCTATTCCGTTTGAAATTGTTTTAGCTAACATAAGCACCTAAGTTTAGGCGAACCCTATCTATGCTAAATTTAAACAAACAATATTGGAATTACAAGTCATCGTTTTTTCTATTCGAGTAATTGTGATCTTTTAGACAGGGATGCTTCCATGAAAAACTAAATCTAGCTTACTTCTTAAGGCGAATAATTCTATTTATAGCATACTAGAGGATAAATAATTATTGTTTGCCGGTAACGATTTGTTATTCTACATACAACTAATGAATTGTACAGAAGATCGACTTTAAATTCTTAAGTCGAATTCAAAATCATTTTTCTTACATAACAAACCCCTTAAATTATGGATTACAGAAGAGAACAGTCATTCAATAAAAGAATGGAAGCTGCTCGAATGGCTAAAGATCGTCCCCATAAGAATCATTTGAGTAATGGTGACGAACTTAAATTTAGACATACAACACATACTGAGGATTGCCATGATGGTTCTTTAAAGGACAAGCCATCTTACTTTGTTAGTTTCACCAAAGGTCTTCCACATAACAAAGATACCGGCTTGGTCGAAAACCCGGATCACTATCAATTTTTGATTCGTGGAATTGATAGCGGAGATTTTAGAGATTTCAGAGACACTCCCTTAGGCACAAAAGATAATGTGTACAACAAATATGAATGTAAAATTCCTGTATGGGAGTCTGATAAAGCGAAGACAAGCGGCGACAATAAAGGGTCAGTCAAAGTACGTGCATGGGAAAGCCAAAGTGCAGGATTATCTTATGATTTAGAGGGACCAGATGCGCAAGCAGTAACCATGCCCCCCGCTCCTCGCTTAGGTTCAGAAGAACTTTGTGCAGAGATGGGAGAGGTTTACGGACAAGCTCTTTTAAGAGATGTTCCTTTTCATGCCATGAGCGCTGGGGTAATGAAACCTGGTGGACGAACACCTTCGGTTGATAGCAAATTAAAAGATTTGCAAACCAATAAAACGGATGTCAAAAAAGTTGAAAAAATAACTGATAAACTAAGACAGTTGGATTGGTTTAACGGCAAGAAACTAAAACTTAATCCAGCTGAAGAAGCTCGGAGAAGATGCTTTCCCTATACGCCTTCTAGTGCTTTTAGAGGAATCACATTTGGAGATGACATTGGACCTTATCTTTCGCAGTTTCTACTGGTCGGAAATGCTGGAGTAAATGGCAAAGACAACATACATTCTCCAGCAGACGGAATGATCGCTTATGGTGCTATTCGGGCAAATCAAAAAGTGAGAGTAGCTACTCCTAATAAAGACTACATGACTCAGTGGGACGAATGGTTAGATGTTCAAAATGCTGCTGACTTAAGAGGATTAGAAAGCTATGAAAAACGTCACCCTTATAGGTTCATTTTCACACCAAGAGACCTTGCCACTTATGTACACTACGATGCCCTATACGAAGCTTACTTGAATGCTTGCTTAATCCTATTAGGAAAAGGAGTACCCTTTGATCCAGGCATTCCATTTCAAGCAGCAGATAATCGAGACCATCAACAAGGCTTTGCACATTTCGGAGGTCCACACATTTTGTCTTTGGTAACAGAGGTAGCCACTAGAGCATTAAAGGCCGTTCGTTTTCAAAAGTACAATGTTCATCGCCGTTGTCGTCCAGAAGTTTTGGCGGCGAGAATTTACAAGTCAAAACATTTTGAAAAAATGGCTCCTGAAATAATAGATTGCAAAAAAGATTTAGAAGGAATAAAACTTTTAGAACATGTTCGAAAGCACAACGGACAATTTGGGAATAAAACAGAACTGCTTCCAATGGCTTTTTGCGAGGGTTCTCCCATGCACCCTGCTTATGGAGCTGGACATGCTACTGTTGCCGGAGCTTGTGTTACAATCTTAAAAGCCTTTTTTGACGCTGGTCATCCACTGAACATCGTTCCAGCCAAGGAGCACGGAAGTAAAAAATTACATGATTCCAATTTCGCGTATGTTTCCGTAGATAATGGTAAAAAGTTAGAAGTCGTTCCTGTTTTAGATCAGGATTGCAAGCCAGCCAAGTTAACCGTTGAAGGAGAATTAAATAAATTGGCTTCTAATATTAGCGTCGGACGAAATTGGGCTGGAGTCCATTACTTCACAGATTACTACGAATCATTATTAATGGGAGAAGAGATCGCTATTGGAATATTACAGGAACAGAAATTAATGTTCCATGAAAACTTTCACATGTCTCTTCCAAAATTTAATGGAGAAACAATTAGAATTTAGTTTCAATAAAGTTTAAAAAAATAATAGCATCGCGCTAAATAACTTTGGCGCGATGTTATTATTCCTTTTTTCCTATTCAATTAATTTCGACCTTGCTGACACAGATGCCACATTGAAAAATCCTACAGGTACATCACCGGGTTCAGTTCCATCCAATGAGATAATATTAGTGGGAACATTCGCTGGCGGCTCGGCAAAGATTCCTGCGTCGCCCAAAGTAAGTTGAGCTTGAGCTTGTTCGATGTAACTAAAAGCTTCGAAGTTCAGGGAATGAATTTCGACTCGAATAGAATCTCCTAATGCCCAAGGAGCAATGGTATTGTCATCAACAGCATCATCTCCAGAATCTGCAATTCGATTGATAAAAGAGCGAATTGGAGTAATGAAGGTTACTCCATCTACCATCGCCCCAGGAGTAAAGGAAGCGTCGAAGGCAATATTGATCTCTTGTGGCTTATTTAAAAACTCGCCATTTTTGAAAGTCTTTATCCAATAGGTATCACCAGGACCTTGAGGATCTCTGGCAAAAAATTCACAATAGTAACCTTCAGGTATACCCGTCGATTCTTCTTCAAATGTAACCGCAATGGAATCAATAGGAGTCGTTCTATTTTTGGTAGAAAAAGATTGGTAAGTTTTTCCGTTTTCTAAAGTAATGTCCAAAACGAAGATACTGCCAATGGTTCCAAAAGTGCCTCCATTCTGCGGAGACCAAACATAATTCCCTGTATTGCCCTCTTCGATAAATTGGTAGATGGGTCCGTCATCTTCAGCAATTGTGACTGTCGCGCCGCTTTCCGCAGGGGAAGGTGTGTTGTCAAAATAAGGACTGGTTCTTCTTAAGCGAATGACCTGATCTTGGTTTAAATCATTGATCCAAGCATCCACTACCAATTGGCTATCCCCAGATTCCAATTCGATTTCAATGACGTCTGTGCAAGCATTAAATGCGCTGGCAATTACAATTGAAAGTATTGCCAGAAGATTATATTTATTAATTATTTTTTTCATGGCTTAAAATTTAAAGTTGTAAGCAATAGAAGGAATAAAACTTCCAATAACGGATAAGCGCACGGCCTCGGTGGTAATAGGTGTTCCTATTTCTGGTCGGATGGCATTCTGTTGGAAATAAATTGAGAATGGATTCCTGCGATTGTAAACATTGTATACAGAGAATACCCACTCCCCAGACCATTTTTCTCTTTCCTTTCCTTTCATGGTTGCTGATAAATCTAGTCTATGGTAAACCGGTATACGCACATTATTTCTTGCACCAGATGCAATGTTTGGAATCACATATCCTTGTTGTTCTACTCGATCTGTCGGGAAGGTGGCCGGTGTTCCGGAGTTAACGACAAAGTTTCCAGAGAAGGTCCACTTCTTACTTAGTTCATAAAAAGTCGTCAAACTTAAATTATGTGTTTGATCAAATCTGGAGTCAAACCATTCATCGTTGTTTACCCCATCCACCTTTCGCTCTGATTTGGCCAAAGTATAAGAAAGCCATCCGGTAAGTTTTCCTTTCTTTTTTTCAATCTGAACTTCTAACCCATAGGATCTTCCTTTGCCTTCGATCAATTCAGCCTCTAAAAGTTCATTGACAAATAAATCCGCTCCGTCAATGTAATCGACCAACTGTGAATAGTTTTTATAATAAGTTTCAAAAGAAGTGACGTAGGTATTGTCTTTGAAGTTTTTAAAATAGCCTATGGCAAACTGATCTGCAATTTGTGGCTTGATGTTATTGGTACTTGGTGTCCAAACATCCAGCGGAGAGGCTGCCGTAGAATTCGAAATCAAATGAATGTATTGAGCCATTCGATTATAGCTCATTTTTAATGAGGTGGTATTATTCAATTGATACTTTACAGAAGCCCGTGGCTCAAAGTTAGAATAGGTCTGTATGCTTTCCCATTGGTCATAATTAGTAGGCGCTCCCACTACTTCTTTTCGTTCGCCTGGCTCAGTATCTTTCAGTTCAAATGCGCGACCTTTTCCCATGTAGTTAAAGTGCGACCAACGTAATCCATAGCGCAATGATAACTTATCATTAATGGTTTGATCATTTTCCAAAAATAATCCAGCTTCTAACGCATATTTGTTGGGAACAGAAAAGTTGGAGACTTCTCCTTGACTAACACCAACAGCGTTTCCTGGAGAAAATTCATAAATGATTCCTTGCCCACCGAACGTTAATAAATTCTTTGGATTCAGATAATAAGAGATGTCTGACTTTAAGGAGTAGTTGACAATTTTGGCGTCCCAATCAAAACTATTTTCATTGGTGTTTCCAAATTGTATTTTATAATCGTAGTTGGAATAGTAAGTTGTGAAGTTGGCGAAAAGGCGTTCATTGAACAGATGATTCCAACGCAAGGTAGCAGTCTTATTTCCCCAATTAAATCCAGCCGCATCACCAAATCCAAAGTTGTCTCGTCCTAAATAGCCGGAAAGAAATATTCTGTCTTTTGAAGAAATTTTATAATTAGTTTTTAAGGTAAGATCATAAAAATTCAAGACAGACTCCGACAAGTCATCCGATAAAAATGGCTTGGCCAATACATCAATATAAGATCGACGTGCAGCAATGATGAAAGAAGATTTGTCTTTAACAATCGGAGCTTCCACTGCCAATCGACTAAAGATAAATCCAACACCTCCGGACACTGCCAATTTTTTGCTATTCCCTTCTTTCATCCGAACATCAAGAATAGAGGATAAACGTCCGCCATACTGTGCAGGAATTCCACCTTTATACAATTTTACATCTTTCACTGCATCGGGATTAAACACGGAAAAGAATCCAAACAGGTGAGAAGAATTATAAACTGGAGCTTCATCCAGTAATACCAAGTTTTGATCTACTCCTCCTCCACGTACATTAAAACCTGTGGCGCCTTCTCCCACTGTACTCACTCCGGGTAACAATTGAATGGATCTAATCACATCCACTTCTCCCAACAGCGCAGGTAATTTTGAAATGGTCCGAAGATTCAACGTGTTAACAGACATTTCTGTATTTCGAACATTTTTGTCCTCTGACTCCGAGGTGACAACCACTTCTTCTAGCATGGCTGCTTCTTCCCCCATCTCAATGTCTTGGGTAATGTTTTTATCCAGATTGATCTCAATAGTCTGAGATTCGAATCCTAAGTAGGAGAATTCTATGGTGTATTGCCCAGGAGGAACGGAAAGAGAATAGAATCCATACTCATTGGAGGTAGTTCCCGCGGCTAGGCTAGCAATGAAAGCAGATGCCCCGATCAGCGTTTCACCCGAAGATCCATCTTTGATATATCCACTCAAGGTGAAATTATCCTTGTTTTCTTGTGCAGTTACATTTAACCCTAGGAAAATGACACATAGTATAAACAGTAATTTTTGATGCATAAGTATAGTGCTTTAAGGCCTTTTTATTCGCCGCGAAAATATGTTTTACTAACCGAAATAACGCAGTATTGTTGACCAGATGGCGTTAAAATTGGATGAATCCAACAAAGGGTTGTACAAACCCGAAAATTAATGTCACTTTGTATAACATTAGAATATAAAACAACATGAGTTGGATTTACTTTTTGGACCTATTCGGCACTCTAATTTTTGCTATTTCTGGTGTATTAACAGCTATTGATAAAAAATTTGATTTAGTAGGTTCATTGGTGATTGGATTCGTTACCGCTGTAGGTGGCGGAACTATTCGTGACATCCTCATTGGCCGATTCCCAGTTGGTTGGTTGAATGATCGCAATTATATCTATGCAATTTTGATTGGCCTGATAATGTCTTATCTGTTCAGCAAGCAAATTGTCAAATTGAGAAAAAGCATGTTCATTTTTGATACTGTGGGAATCGGAGTGTTTACTATCCTAGGTATTCAGACGGCGTTATCGCTTGGGCTTCGGATCGAGATCACGTTGATAATGGGGGTTATTTCTGCTGTTTTTGGTGGAGTCATACGTGATGTTTTGACGAATGAGATTCCTTTAATATTTAGAAAAGAGATTTATGCTTCTGCTTGTTTATTAGGCGGGATAGTTTATCTGATTCTTGATCGGTTTTTGGTTTATGGGGATTTTAATGTTTTGTTTTCTATGGCTGTGGTGATTTTGATTCGTTATTTTTCGGTAAAGCATGGGTGGAGTTTGAGGGTTAATGTTTCTTGATTTTATTTGCTTGGGTTTTCTTATTTCTTCGAAACCTTTTTTTGGCAACGAACCTGCCTGACTTTACCGTCAGGTAGGCAGGTTACGCAAACCTGGCGGCATCGCCAGGCAGGTTTTCACGAATTAACATGCGTGTCGATAGTACGCAATGATTTGCACGAAGGCTTGCTGCCCAAGCACGAATTGGCACGAATTCAATCGTATGCTGGTTTTATTTATTTCTTCGAAATTGCCTTGGTTATTTCGCAGGTTACTTGCATCGGTTATTTGCATTTCTTCGAAATCTTTTTTGGCCACGAACCTTCCTGACTTTACCGACAGGAAGGCAGGTTACCCCAACCTGCCTGCCATCCGGCAATCGGCAGGCAGGTTTTCACGAATTAACGTGCGTGTCGATAGTACGCAATGATTTACACGAAGGCTTGCTGTGCAAGCACGAATTGGCACGAATTCAATCGTATGCTGGTTTTATTTATTTCTTCGAAATTGCCTTGGTTATTTCGCAGGTTACTTTCATTTCTTCGAAATCTTTTTTGGCAACGAATTACACCAATTTGCACGAATTAACGTGCGTGTCGATAGTACGCAATGATTTACACGAAAGCTTGCTGCGCAAGCACGAATTTTCACGAATTCTTTCGTACGCCCTAGTGTTGAAATGTGTCGCTAGACAATTGGATCGAAACGTTTTGAACAATAATGGAGGGGGTTCTACGGAGTCGCGTGAGTTGCCTGGAAGGGGGCTGACAAGCCTGCCCGTAGGGCCGACCGAATAGGGAGTCTGGAAGGGAACGACCCGAATGGGGCACGCCCTATTCGTAAAGCGGCAATTATCTAAAGATGCATTGCCTCCGGCGCAATTCGAATACCGATCATTGGTTAATGAATTGAAATAGGAACGCTCTAGTCATTAAACTCTTTAAAAAGGAATCATTGGTCGAAGATTCTGGAAGTCAATCCTTATTTTTGGAACTTGCAAAGCAATCTAACTATCTTGCGCAGATAGGTAGCAGCCTAATAAATTTTAAGCGAATATGACATACGATAATTTTACGGTGAAGGCCCAAGAGGCCATATTGAAGTCTCAGAAGATTGCGGCAGATTTGGAACAGCAGACGGTGGACACGCCTCATTTGATCAAAGGGATATTGTTGAATGATGAGCAGATGGGGGAATTCTTGTTTAAGAAGATGGGAATCTCCATGGAGCAACTGAATCAGAAGTTGAATGCGGCGATCAAATCTTACCCTCGGGTACAAGGAACGGAGAAGCAGTTTTTGACGGATCAGTCGAATAAGGCTTTGTCTGCTGCGAAGAAATTCATGAAGGATTTTGGGGATGACTTTATTTCTGTGGAATTGATCTTGATGGGGATTTTGTCTGGAAAAAGTAAAGGGAATGATATCTTAAAAGATCTTGGGGCGACTAAGGATGGGCTGAAGGCTGCCATTAAGGAATTGCGGAAAGGGTCTAAGATTAAGGATCAAAATGCCGATGCGCAATATAATTCGCTTGCAAAATTTGCAGTGAATCTAAATGAACGAGCGGAGAACGGAAAGTTAGATCCGATCATTGGTCGGGATGAGGAAATTAGAAGAGTGCTACATATCTTATCTCGTCGAAAGAAAAATAATCCGATCCTTGTTGGAGAGCCTGGTGTGGGTAAGACGGCTATCGTGGAAGGAATCGCTTGGCGAATTGTGAATCAAGATGTGCCTGAAAATCTGCAGACGAAAAAGATTTTTGTGTTGGATATCTCTTCCTTGATTGCAGGAGCGAAATTCAAAGGGGAGTTTGAGGAACGATTGAAGGCGGTGATCAAGGAGGTGACGAATGCGAATGGAGAGATTATTTTATTTATTGATGAAATACATACGCTGATTGGTGCAGGTGGCGGTTCAGGAGGAGTGGATGCTGCGAATATTTTAAAGCCGGCTTTGGCGCGTGGAGAATTAAGAACGATCGGTGCAACTACTTTGGATGAATATCAAAAGTATTTTGAAAAAGACAAGGCGCTAGTTCGTCGTTTCCAAACGGTGGTAATTGATGAGCCTTCGACCCATGATTCTGTTTCTATTTTAAGAGGATTGCAAGAACGATATGAGGTGTATCATAAGATTGATATTCTGGATGAAGCGTTGATTGCAGCGGTAGAATTATCGCATCGATATATTGCTGATCGTGCACTTCCAGATAAAGCAATTGACTTGATAGATGAGGCGGCTGCGAAGTTGCGATTAGAACTGGATTCGGTTCCCGATGAAATCGATGAGCGCGAGCGTAAGGTGCGTCAGTTAGAAATTGAACGTGAGGCGATCAAGCGAGAAGGAGATGAAGGCAAGTTGAAAAAAATTAGTGAAAGTATAGCCAACGCCAAGGAGGATTTGGAATCCATGACGGCGACTTGGAAAAATGAAAAGGAGGTTGTCGATGCTGTTTCGAACATCAAGAAAAAAATGGAAGAATTAGAACAGGCTGCGGATAAGGCGGAGCGCGATTCTGATTTTGAGGAAGTGGCGAAGATTCGATATGGCGCCATGAAGGAGCAGGAAGCTTTCTTGAAGGCTGCCGAGGAAAAATTAGATGGTCTATCTGAGGAAAATAGATTTACCAACGAACAGGTCACTGCGAATGATATTGCTGAAGTAGTTTCTCGATGGACTGGAATTCCATTGTCGAAAATGATGCAGAGCGAAAAGGATAAACTGCTAAAATTAGAAGAGCAAATTGGTGAGCGACTGATCGGTCAGCATGAGGCGGTAAAAGCTGTATCGGATGCAGTGCGTCGTTCTCGAGCAGGATTACAAGATTCTAAGCGGCCCATAGGTTCCTTTATTTTTGTGGGACCTACTGGTGTAGGAAAAACGGAGTTGGCTAAGGCCTTGGCGGAAGTTTTATTTGATGATGAAAAAGCGATCATCCGAATAGACATGTCAGAGTACCAGGAAAAGCATGCAGCTTCCAGATTGGTGGGTGCGCCTCCGGGATATGTAGGTTACGATGAGGGTGGGCAATTGACGGAAGCAGTTCGTCGCAAGCCTTACTCGATTGTACTTTTAGATGAGATAGAAAAAGCGCATCCGGATACTTTCAATATTCTTTTGCAAGTATTAGACGATGGTCGATTGACAGATAATAAAGGCCGAACGGTGAATTTCAAAAACACGATGGTCATCATGACTTCCAACATGGGAGCGGAAAAGATTTTGGAAAACTTCGAAGATCTAGATGCCCTTGGCGAAGAGCATCGCCAAGATATCATCGCGACGACGAAGGAGGAAGTATTTGAAGCATTGAAAGAAAACTTGCGTCCGGAGTTCCTAAATAGAATCGATGAGCAGATTATGTTCTTACCGCTGACGCTTGATGAGATCAAACAGATCTTAGTATTGTTGTTGAAGAAAACAACAAAGATGTTGAAGGCGCAAGGAATCACCATGGAGGTGACAGAGGATGCGAAAACGTATATGGCGGAGTTAGGTTATGATCCCCAGTTTGGTGCGCGTCCGTTGAAGCGGGTGATTCAGAAGTATTTGATAAATGAGTTATCCAAGGAGGTGTTGTCTGGGAATTTTGCGAAAGGGGACACGGTTTATATTGGAGCGGATGCGAAAGGGTTGACTTTTGGAAAGACGAAGCCGAAGGGTGGTAGTAAGCCGAAGGTGGAGAAGAAATCTGATTCAAAAAAAAAGGGTAAAAAAGAGGTGACGGAGCGGGAGCAGGATTTGAAGGATTTGGAGAAGGCGACGAAGGAGTTGAAGGACATTACTAAGAAGTTGTGATTTTCTTGGTAATGTCTTTTAATATTTACCTAAACTGAGGTTTGGAATTTAACTGAACGAGGAGCGGTAGCAACGAATTTCACGAATTAACACGAAGTCGAATACCGTATGATGGCCACGAAGAATTGCTGCGCAATTACGAATTTTCACGAATTAATACGTAAGAATTAGTAGAAATTAATACTTGCAAAGCAAGCCATTCGTGCAAATAAATTACGCTCAATCGTCACCCCTATGTATTCGTGAAAACCTGCTTGCCCTTTAGTTTAGCACACGACTTTTGTTTTAATCTCCTTTTCATAGCTTAGTACTAAATAAAAAGGATCTTAAGGAAAATCCGGGAACAAAAGATGTCCCTATCATAAATTCCAACTAGCTCTTATTAGGCTGAAGGCCTAAGATTCCAAAACTTGGGGTATCGCCCCAAGATATGGAACATGCACGATAGGCAGGCTGAAGGTCTGCGATTCCATAAACGATAGAAGTGTGTTCCTTTGTAACAAATAGCTTCCAATTGAATAATTAATCTTTTTACTTTCTCCTAAGACGAGATTGCCCATTGCATTCTTTCAGAAGGTGAGTGGAATCCCAGCCCTACAGGCTGCTATGTAAGGTGCCTCTTGTCTTGGGACGTTGTCCCAAGTTTCGGAATTAAAGCCCTACAGGCTTTTTTGAAATAACTAAGTACATGCTAACTGAGATACTTGTGTACTAAGGAAAGATTGCCCAATGGCCTTTCCTTAGCACACAAGTCAAGTTATATCATCTAAAACACTCATGATTGTCTCAAATTTCTCCAAACCTCTAGTAAATGATTTATTCCCGGGAAGATTTTTTTTATCATAAAATTCTGACCACCCGCCAATTCTTGCGATTATCCAGCTGGCCCAAGAAAGGTGGTTAACTTGATAAGGATTTTTTTGTTTTTCTGTTTTTCCCTCATATTTGGTGTTCAGTTTTTTTAAACACTTTATTTCTTTTTGGCTAAAAACATCCTTCGTTTTTAAATCCGTCTGTCCTTCTCTGGCAGCTTTAAGTTGTAAGATTTTTATCGATGCGCTCATAATTAATAATGCTAATTTTCTTATTCCTCTACCTGTTTCCAATTCGGTTTTTTCGATGTTAAATCCATCACTCTTGAGTAGTTTAAAATATACTTCTATTGACCATCTTTTTTGATAGATCTTTATTATTCCCAATGCATCTTCATTTGTTTTAATTTCTTTACTACTTAAAACTATCCAGTGAACGGGGTCATTAATATTTTCCCCTTCCTGTTTTACTTCAACATATGACACCTTTATTGCTGGTGTATCTTTATAATTCTTTCCTGGCCTCAGATAAACTTTATTTCTATCAACCTGCGTACAAATTTAATACTTCACCTTATTTGGCTCATCAAAAATATTCCCAAAGGCTTCCCCCAACTCAGGCGCTTCCAACTCCATCCTTTCCCTCCGCGTAAAGTAATACGAAATAGCAACTCCCATCGGATCGATATTCGGTAAGCCTATAATCTCCGTGCGCAATTGCTCTTCTGAAAAACCCCCAATTTTTTCCAACAGCTCCCAATTAATTAAAGCGTTAGGATATTTTTCATTTCTATAAGTAAAGAGAAATGCTTTCGCCATTTCGTAGTGTAAGATGGAGAATCTTTTTTCTGGAGCTTGGCTCCACAGGTTGAGGTCATTTAAGGAGGCGATAATTACGCCATCTTCCGTTTCCATTTCTGAGGCATGGATGTGTTCGGGAAAATTTGGCGATGGGAATTTATTGGGATAGATCACCATGCGTTCAAACTTTGGTAAGCGCCAATCCTCGGTTTCTTTCTTGAAAGTCATCTCCACTGCAGGCACTGCAAAGTAGGTTTTCAAATCATCCGGCATGGCGCCAAAGTCCTCGGGACTTCTCAGGAGGTATTCGTTGGCTAACAAGTAGAGCGTAATTCGGTCTCTAAATTTTTGGGCCTCCACTCCGGAAAGCGAATTATAAAAAGGGCTGATTTTCTTGATCCAGATTTCCAACCTGGAATCCATCGGCGGGGTGTGTTTGTTGGCCCACCACCAATCAATGGCTGGGTGCAATGCATAAAGACCTCCAAGGGCGACAAAAAAAGGAACGCCCCAAAGCGCGTATTTTGAGTCGACCAAAAAAGTAAGTGCGAGAAGGAAGACTAAACATCCTCCAAGGACTACTCCTATTTTTCTAGATAACATGGGACAAAATTAAACTTTCTTATCTAGTGGGATGTTTTTTTCTTAAATAACAGTCCTTAAATTTAAGGGGTTGTGTTTCTAATCAGCCGAATTCCACCCCCTACTTTTCCTTCAAAAAAACCATACCTTTGCACCGCAAATCTAACCGCCTCAGTAGGCACCAAATTATAAACCACTTTATGAAAAAGGACTTTCTGAAAAAACTTGGCTTAAAAGCCAAAAACAACGGAACAAGCACTGGCCTTAAATCCACTGCTTCTAAGACATATATTGATAGTTATTCTCCGGTTGATGGGAAATTGATCGGGTCTGTTTCGGTTACTACCCGAAAGGATTACGACAAGGTGATGGCTACTGCCCAAAAGGCCTATGCTACTTGGAGAACGACTCCAGCTCCTCATCGGGGAGAAATAGTAAGACAATACGGGGAAGCATTGAGAGCGAATAAGGACTCGTTGGGAAAATTGGTTTCCTACGAAATGGGGAAATCTTTGCAAGAGGGATATGGAGAAGTACAGGAGATGATTGACATCTGTGATTTTGCAGTGGGATTATCTAGACAACTCTATGGATTGACAATGCATTCTGAAAGACCTAGTCATAGAATGTATGAGCAATATCATCCGCTTGGAGTGGTAGGGATTATTTCCGCGTTTAACTTTCCAGTGGCGGTTTGGTCTTGGAATGCGATGATCGCTTTGGTTTGCGGTGACGTTTCTGTTTGGAAGGGTTCTGAAAAAACACCATTGTGTTCTGTGGCTTGTCAAAATATTTTTCACAAAGTATTAAAGGCGAATAAAGTTCCTGAGGGAGTGAGTTGTATCATCAATGGTGATTACAAGGTTGGGGAATACATGACCAAGGATAGAAATATTCCTTTGGTTTCTGCGACTGGTTCTACGCGTATGGGTAAGATCGTTGCAGCGGAAGTGGCTGGAAGATTAGGACGTACTTTATTGGAGTTAGGTGGAAACAATGCCATCATCGTAACGCCAAGTTCTGATATGAAATTAGTTTTAACTGGTGCTGTATTTGGTGCAGTTGGAACTTGTGGACAACGTTGTACTTCAACTAGAAGATTGATTGTTCACGAATCTCAATATGATGGGGTTAAGAAAGCATTGAAGAAAGCATACAAACAATTGAAGATTGGTGATCCTTTGAATTCAAAAAATCACGTAGGGCCATTAATTGACAAGGGTGCTGTGGAGGCTTACTTGAATTCTATTGCGGAAGTCAAAAAGCAAGGTGGAAAAATGATCGTTGACGGTGGTGTCCTGAAAGGACGTGGCTATGGATCTGGTTGTTATGTGCAACCTTGTATCGCGGAAGCGAAAAACGATATGGCGATTGTGCAGCATGAAACCTTTGCGCCGATTTTATATTTAATGAAGTATAAAACATTGGATGAGGCGATTGCGATGCAGAATGCTGTTCCTCAGGGATTATCTTCCGCGATCATGACAACGAATATGCGGGAGGCGGAATTATTCCTTTCTGCCAATGGATCTGATTGTGGAATCGCCAATGTAAATATTGGAACTTCTGGCGCTGAGATTGGTGGAGCCTTTGGTGGTGAAAAGGATACTGGAGGTGGACGTGAGTCTGGTTCTGATTCTTGGAAGGCGTATATGAGAAGACAGACGAATACGATTAATTATTCTACTACTTTGCCGTTGGCGCAGGGGATTAAGTTTGATTTGTAGATATTATTTTTTCATACAAAAGGGCTATTTGCTGATTTGCAAATAGCCCTTTTGTTATTTCTTGACTTGAGCTGGTTTGTTCTACTATAAATTTGCGCTCTTTCTAGGCTTTGGTTATTCGCTTTGTGGTTTTTCTTCTTTTATATTTTGACGAAGATTTTTAGGTTGTATTTACTTTGGGGCTACAAACATTACGCCCCACTGGGGCTTAGGTTGTTTTGCATTGGAGGTTTTTATGCTATTTATTTACTTTCTTTTTTCATTGTAAAAAATCTATGCAAATCATTCAACTCTTTTTCCAACAATTTTGTTACATTTAATTCTTATAACACTCATGAATGAAAAGTCTCTATAAATTTAGCCTGGGCGCAGCTCTGGTGCTTTTGTTGTTTTCCTCTTGTAAAGAGGATGATTCTATCGAAAATGTAATTTCGCTTTTAGCTCCCAAAACTAACGAAACTGTTCTTCCTTGTTGCGCTAAGATAGATTGGCAACTAACCGAGTTTAGTCCTGTAGAAATTGAATTGTATTCGAACTCAGATTATAGCTCAGGATTAATTCACAAAGCTTCGTCATCTGCCTTGTCTTATTCCTTTCCGATATCACTACTTCCGCAAAAAACGTACTATTTGCGTATTACCGCCCCAAACGCAACTGAATTGAGGACGGCAATAAAAACGACAAACTATCTTGATCTTTTTGAAGGGACGCATGAAGTGGAAATAAATCGACGAACTTTAATGTCAGGATTTTCAGACACTACATTCTATAGTCAATTAAATTTCACAGTTCTTGATAGTGAATTGGTAAAAATGGAAGAACCTGAAACAGGCCTTTCGATCGAATTACCATTTGACGAACTAAATGATTCAACTGCAATTTGGTATGTAAGTGAAAATCCAGATGGGAATGTTCGTTTGGGTATTCAAGATACAAGTTTCATCAGTCGGTGGTATCCAAATGGTTTCACTTTAGGGCCTTATTGGGAATATTCTGAATAATATCTTTTTAGAAGTAATCAAATTCTAAAGTCGCTCAATATTACTTAAGTCGTCTAGCAGAATATTTCCGATACCGGAACTATTCGACTCGTCTGGGATGATTTCGAATATGATGTGCGTATAGGAATCGATTGGAGAGATTTCAATTGTCTCTTTTTTCCAGTCATGAAAAATAATTGGTGCCGATTCGTATAGGGCTTCCATTTTTTCTCGACCATCAAAACTTCCCCAAATTTTTAGTCGACAAGGTTGTTGAGCTGTTGAATATTCTTCGCTTAACTTTTCGTTTAATTGGTAGGAGCAAGCGTTATAGGAGAAGCTGTACTCCGCATCTATTTCCAAAGGCTTATATAACTTTTGGCTTAGTTCGCCTTTTCCTTCTGGGCCTATATCCAAGCAAGCGTAATATTTTCCATGTTTGGGATAAATTGATTCCTTATAATAACGAGCCCAAGAACCTTCGATGGCTGATGTGTAATCGAATCCACTAGCTGCATTCCAGTCCAATGGAATTTTCGGAGAGGCTGGCGTCCCATTTCTTGTTCTTCCAAAACGTTCCGCTGTTCTACTATCTACTTTCTCAAAAGAGCGATTCAATATATAAATCGTCTTTTCATGGGTTTCCAAATCAGATGTGGTGACTCCATCCGGAGTAGTAATCATTTTACTCGAATTACATGCAACGAGAATAAAGAAGGTGGCGAAAAATAAATACCTCATTCTAGAATTCAACTAATCTCCAATTATCTAAATATAAATATTCTCCATCGAACTCTAGCACACCGGTTATTTTTACTATACAAGAAAACTGGTCTGGATTTGGGGTTTGCAACAATAGCAGTCCTCTTCTTTTAATCCCTACATGTGCTTGTTCATTAATTATTAAGGAATTGTCAAATAGGTCCATGATCTCGGCTGCCTCCATTTCCTTTGTACAATTAAACACTTTATATTTATTAAGCGCTCGGAAAGATTGGAGATCTCCAACTTCTAATTCCCTGAGCAATATTCCTGGGGTCCGGTGATCCATAAAACTAATTGGGGCTAGCTTTTTGGAGTTCAAAATATCTCTGTCTTTGTCTCTAATAATTTCATGTTTTCCCTCTAAATCTGGATCTCTTATAAATCCGATTGTATTCACTATTCGAAATGCGTCATAGAATTGCTCACTCTTTTTACCATAGGTGCCAGAATTAAGAATCATCCCGTAAAAGGTGATCTTTTTCCCTCCAAGTTTTTGGATTAAAAATTCATTTTGTTCTTCAAAAGAAACAGAACCCATTTCAGACTTTACAGCCTCTACATGATCAAAGCCATTGCCTTCTAGTTCTTCTAACTCCTCTTCGTCTCTAAATTCATAGGTAGATGAATTTTGGGAAATACAGGTAAAATAAAGTCCCAAGCAAAAAATTAAACTAAGTAGTTTCATTATTTAAATTTTGTAACAAGATAGTTGATAAAGATCGTTGGGGTTAGGCTTTAACTATTGTTAAGTTGATTTTGAGCGAATTTTGGCTTTTTTTAAATAATAATTAAGGAATTGAGGGGCGAATTTCGCTTACTTCTTATTCGTATGATCGCATCACATCCCCTAACTCTTCTAGTGTGATTGATTTTTCTATGCCGTATTCAATCATTAGGCTAAAATTTTCGGTTTAAAAATAAGAGGACTGATATAGGATTCACTGGTATTTCTGAGGTTCATTCTATTCTATACCATAACTTTTGTATCTTTTTTTTGAAAGTCAGTTATAGTATCGAATTTAAACGAAAAACGAAGCTGGTGAGCGAAGCCATTAGAATAAAAACTTTGATTTCAGAAGAATGGGAATTGATTCAATTGTCCAAAAAGAATCCCCAGCACTTCAAAGAACTGTACAAACGGTACTACAAGCAAATTTTTGTTTTTATTCTTAAAAGAACCAATGATAAAAGCGCTTCTGCTGACATCTGTTCGGAAGTTTTTCTTACTGCGCTTACGAAATTGGATCAATATCAAAACCGAGGATTTCCTTTTTCTTCCTGGTTATACAAAATAGCGGTCAATGCCTGCACAGATCATTTTAAGGATGAAGCCAAAAAGCGCTATCTGGTATTAGATGGAACAATGAAAAACGATTTGATGGACGAGGTGGCGGAAAAGGGAACTGACGTAGAATCCATTCGAGCGACAATTATTCCGGCGTTGGACGAATTATCGCCGAAAGAATTGGAACTAATCGAACTTAGATATTTTGAAAAAATATCCTTTAGGGAAATTGCTTTCTACTTCGACATAACTGAAAACAATGCCAAGGTGAGGACCTATCGAATACTGCACAAATTAAAATCGATTATTACGAGTAATTCAAATGAAGAATAAATATCACATATTAAATGAATCCCCTAAAGTTTCGGATCGAGAGCTCGAAGGGTATATGGATTTTGATGCGCTTGTGGAAAAGAGCGCAGCATCTTCCGGCTCGAGCAAAAGTGATTCTAGAAAATATTGGCGGTTAGGAATTCTAATTGCTTGCCTTATAGGAACTGGCATCTGGATATGGTCCAATCAAAAATCAAATTTGCCAATAACCACAGAAGTTTTTACTGACAAAAGAAACAACGAAAATTTTGAACCTATTGAAAATAATACTCCCCAAAATATTACGCCACCACCTATTGTAACAAATTCAGCTAACGATATTGAACCCGCTACTACGACTCAGACAACAAATCAAATCCTAACAAAAAAATCCCAGAGCAAGCCGGAAGTGGAAGCCTCCATAAATGCGTTCCCAAAAACTACAGCTCCAAAAGTTGAAACTAAACCTGAACAATCAATTACTAGCAAGGTACCTCAAAACAATGATCGCCAAACAAAAAAGCGCAATAGTGTACGTTCTGAAACAAGCAGCCCAGTAAAAGAGACACGGAGCACTTTAGAGAAAGAGGAATACATTTTTGTAGATGCGCAACCTAAAGGCGGAACCAAAGCACTATATAAATTCATTAATGAAACTTTGGCCTATCCCGCCGAAGTAGTAGACAAACAAATTGAAGGTGAAGTGCTTATTGGTTTCATAATCGCTAAAGATGGCCGTCCCAAAAATGTAAAAGTTGAAAAATCACTTGGCGAACATTTTGACAAAGAAGCCATCAGGGTTATTCAAGGAATGCCGGACTGGACTCCTGCTCTGTTAAACGGAATGAAGATGGAGAGCAAAATATCTATTCCACTTTTTTTTAACCCAAAAACTAATAACTAAAACAGGACCACAACCGAAACTACTCAGACTATCCAACAAAAAAAAGCTATGTTCAATCAATTAATTTACAAACGACTTAGAAGTCTAGGCCTACTGCTAATACTTAGCTTAGGAATGAATGCACAGACATTCGAGCTCAAACAATCTTTGGACTTTTTGGGAATACAAAATCCAGTTGCTCACATCGTTGATTTGAACAATGATGGAAAGTTGGATGCCTTTATCAGAGGGGAAGACAACAGTGGGCAACTTCAATATTTGATATTAGCCAGAACTATCGGAACTGATTCTACTCAAAGCGAAGTGTTCAATGTCTTTCCTACTACTGTAACAATGGGCAGTAATGGTGTTTTTACTTTTTCAGATTTGAACAACGACAACTTGATGGATCTTGTCATTTCTGGAAAAGACACCAACGGAACTATCAAAAATGAAATTCATTTGGGAAGCGCTGATTTTAGCTTCCAAACACCGCTCACACTTCCCTCCTTTGAAGCCGAAAACATTGCCGTAGCTGATTTAAATAATGACGGTCAAAAAGAAATTGTTTGGCAGGGATTAGACAATGCAGGCATTGTAGCTCTTCAAATTTTGAGCACGAATGATGGCATCAATTACCAGGCTGAAAATCTATCTCTTCCTGCCCTTAGCCAAGGTGATTTGGTTTTATTTGACTTTGATAAAAACAATTATGTAGACCTACTGTATCAAGGTCTTGATGCTACAGGAACAGCCACCTCTTTATATCTTAATAATGCCAAGGACTTTAATTTTGAGCAAACACCAAGTGGCATCGCAGGACTAAGTAACGGAAATATTAAAGTGGCAGATTACAATGCAGATGGCCTAGCGGATGTTTTAGTTCATGGGGTTACTACAGCCGGCCAGCCAACTTCAGAGGTTTACCTTAACAATGCCACCAATTTTGATCTAGCTCCCCTTACTTTATCGGGAATTGGAAAAGGTCATGCTCAATTTGCAGATTTAAATCATGACGGCTTGGTAGATATTTCTTTGCAAGGAGCCGAAGCAGGTGGTGGTTTAGTCAATTTAACTTTCTTGCAAAATGCCGGTGGAACAGTTGATCTAGTTCCTAATTTAATTCCAAACGGATCTGAGTTGTCTCAACTTTTCGGAGATTTTTATTTCGATGGAAATTTGGATGTTTTGCAAATGAAAAAGGTTTCCGGCAATTGGGTTTTTGAATTTCTCCAAAATACTGGACTTGAAAAAAATATCGGCCCCATTGGTCCTGCTCAACGCTTCGCTATCCAAACATTTGACGATGTAAAAGTATTTTGGTCCGGAACGCTTGATGATAAAACACCCTCGCCTTCCATAAGCCATGATATTTATATTGGAACAGCTTCCCGAACTTCTAATTCCTTATCTCCAAGTTTTGATTTGGAAGGAAGACGAAGAGTCTTGGTAGGCCATGGCAATCAAAGTTTAAATTCAGAATTGAATATTTTCGATCTGGCACCGGACATTTATTACTATGGTATTCAAGGAGTAGACAATTCGCTCCATGCGACTAGCGCTGACACTGGAACGATAGACAACTTCATTGAAGACACATTTGTTGTTTGCGATGATTTAACTACAGAAAATCTTTTGCTTTGTTTGGGTGGAGATATCACCTTATCAAATGGAGGAAATCTGAGCGCTTGGTATTCCACCGCCCAAGGTCTTTTGGGCTTAGGAATTAATTTGCCTTATACGCCAACCGGGCCGGATACTATTTTTTATAGTACTCCAGGTAGTCTAGATTGCGCAGATCAGGGAGCGATAATTGTGGGCATTACGTTACCTGCAGCATTAGTGCCATTACAAGATTTTATTGGTTGCGAAGTAGATTTTAGCGGTTTGAACTATCAAGGAGCTTATGATAGCTTGCTTTGGACTTCCATGAATACAGGTCAAACATTCACCGATAATCCTGTGCAAACTGTTCCCGCTTTAATGGATGTCTTTTTCTTGGAAATATACCAATGTGGTTTGACATTTTATGATACCATGTCCATTGAAATATTTCCAACAATGGACATAACTGTGAATCCTGATAATGCCGAAATTTTTCTTGGAGGTTCTGTTCAACTAAATGCAGCAGGTGCTCAGAATTATCTATGGACTCCTGGGGGAAGTTTAGATCAGAACGACATCGCCAATCCAATTGCTTCGCCTAATCAAACAACAACTTATCAAATTACTGGTACAGATATAAATGGTTGCGATGCCTTTGGATCAACAACCGTAACGGTTTATGACTTCCAAAACTTACCAAATTTAAACCCTTGCCTGGGCGAGGAAGTCAGTATTTTCTTCCCACATAATTTTGACGCCATACAATGGACTATTGGCACGGGCAACTCCACCTTTACTAACCCTTTAACTTTTACCGCAGATTCTTCAACCACAGTATATTTAGAAGTAGCAATTGGAAACCTTATCTGGTTCGATACGATTCTTGTCAGTCCTCAACAATTTGAAATTACCGTTGCCGCGGATACGTTGGAAATATTTGCTGGTGATTCTGTTCAGCTCGAAGCATTTGGTTCAACGAATTACAATTGGACTCCTGCTCAAGGATTAAGCGCTACGAATATTTCAAACCCAATTGCTCAGCCAGATCAAACTACCTTGTATACAGTTACAGGTGAGAATTCATCGATGTGCGTGGACTCAGCAACCGTCTTGGTGATCGTTTATAATTTTCAAAATATTCCTGATACCACAGTTTGTCTTGACGCTGAGTTAACGCTCTTTTTTACTGGTGCATTTGATGAATTATTGTGGACCATTGATGGAACAAACATCTCATCTGATGAAAATGGTTTTACTTTTATTCCAATAAACGAAGGAGACATTTTTCTTGAAGTGATCGTTGGCGACCTCATATGGTATGATACGTTTACAGTCTCAATCATTGATTTAAATATTAGCGTAGCAGAAGACACTTTGACCATTTTTGGAAATGAATCCGTACAACTTTTAGCTACTGGAGCCAACAGTTATTTATGGTCTCCTTCCAACGGATTAGATAACCCGACCAGCCCTGACCCTTTGGCTAATCCTTCTGAAACCACATTATATCAGGTTACCGGATTCGACAACTTCGGCTGTTCAGACAATGCCAGTGTTTTAGTCATCGTCAATGGGTTGCAGGATATTTTCATTCCCACCCTTTTCACCCCCAATAATGATAGTCGCAATGAGCTCTTTAAAATATACGGATCTTCACTACCGGTTTCTTTGAGCTTAGAAGTCTTTAATCGATCAGGACAAAGGGTTTTTATGTCCGACAGTGTTGAACGAATTTCATCCAGAGGTTGGGACGGTTATTATAAAGGACAAGCACAACCAGTGGGCGTTTATTATTGGAAGGCAACGGGTACCAATTCAGATGGATCAGCTTTTTCTTATAAAGGGAAAAACAAGGGATCGATCCATTTATTAAGATAAACCAAAAGTTAACTAGAACAATAAATCAAAATGAACAGGATTAATAGAAAAATAATACTGCATTTAAGTTGGAGTCTGTTGCTTTTAGGTACATCAGCAAAAGCTCAATACTTTAACTTTTCTCAATATAGTCAAACGCCACAACGCGTCAATCCGGCCCATGTCGCCGCTTCGGATTACGAACAAGCAAATTTAATTTATCGCAATCAAAATACTGCAGCTGATTTTGATATTAATAGCAGCAATATTTCTTATCAAAGACCATTTAGATTTAGCAAAAAACAAAGGCATTTTCTTGGCTTTGGTATCTCTGCATTGGATGACAGAACTGGCGGTTCTGCATTACTAAATAAACAAGATATCGGATTGACCACTGGTTTAAATATTAAATTAGATGAAACTCAAACCTTAAATTTTGGTGTTTCAGGAATGTTGAAAAGATTGAATTTTTCATTGGACGGATTGGAAACTGGCTTTCAATATCAAAACTCCAATGGCTCTACTCTTAGTAGTTTTATCGGAGAAGACTTTGTCAGTGAATCAAAAACAACTATCGGTGTAAATGCCGGAGTATTATGGGAAAAAAAGGATAAGAACGGTCGTCAAATAGCACAATTTGGTTGGGCCATCTACGATCTAAATCAACCAGGGGAATTCTTAAAGGGAGGAAACAATTATATTCTCCCAAGATCCAATCTATTTCAATTGGGAATTCGCGCATTTAATAATGATAAACTTTCTGTATACCCTCAGCTACTTGTATTACTCTCAGGTAAAGTGCTAAATATTAATTCTGGTATTACATGGGAATACACTTTGCCTGAAGGGAAGAAATTTTCGAAACTAGTTTTACAAACCAATTACGTTGTGAGTAGTTATGGCAGTATTGGTTTCAGATTATCGGGAGAAAAATATAGTGCCGGCATGAGCTACGACCTAGGATTTGCCTCGACTCAAGTTGCAAATGCCGGAGCAATTGAAATTTCGTTTGCCTATCATAAACTGGTAAGGGAAAAAAGAAAACCTGCTACTATTATTGCTGAGGCTGAAGCCAAGGATTTACAAGACATTGACGAAGTAGTAATTCAGGAAGACACTGATCTGGATAATGTCGATACTTTGTCGGTCATTATGGACACCCTTGTAAATATAAAGGAAGAAGTTGTCGAAACTGAATTGGAAATTCCAGTTGTAAAAAATGATTCTGCGAATGCAGAAATGGATCAAGAATCATCTGATGTTACCATCCTTTCAGAATACAGTCCCGGTACTTCTGTTGGTGAATTAATATACAGCAATGTTCGAATGGAAAGATTAAATATCATTTGCGAATTTGATTTTAATAAATCTGAACTTAAACAAGAGGTCCAATCATACTTAAATGAATTGGGCGAAGAATTAAAAGGCCAAAATATCATTGCAATTGAAATCATAGGACATACTGATGCAGTAGGACCGGCAGATTATAATATGAACTTGTCAACGGAACGTGCGCATTCAATAGCCGCATTTCTCGCGAAGCAAGGAATCCCTTGGGATAAGTTAAGTGTCACAGGGAAAGGAGAATCGCAACCGTTGCCAGGGGTAACCAACGACCGAGAAAATCGACGGGTAGAAGTATTGATTTTCTCTCAAAAAAATACTGAATAGACTTTAATGGAATGTAGAGAGATGGTGAGCTGAAGTGTATACTTCGGTTCACTTTTTTGTTTCAAAAATTATTTGCAGGAAAAAAATAAGGAACTTTTGCTTTCGTTTTATTCCATCTCTTTTCAGCCACCAAATAAAAAAGGGATTTTAGTTTTCACCAAAATCCCTTTTTTACTTAGTAGCAATAAATTATTCTGCTTCTGCTACAACCTCCGTTACTTCCGGAACCATCCTTTTCAACATCCCTTCGATTCCCGATTTCAAAGTAACAGTTGAACTAGGGCAACCTGAGCATGAGCCTTGTAGGATCACTGTAACCACTCCTTTGTCAAAAGATTTGAACTCGATGTTACCACCATCCATCTCAACAGCTGGCTTCACATAGGTTTCGATTAGACCTTTGATTTTTGTAACGATTTCCGCATCTTCCTCAGAATATTGGTAGCCAGCTCCTCGCTCTGCTTCCATGGCTGCCATTGCTTCCGCGAATCCATCATTCAGAATTGCTTTGTCTTCCTCAATGTATTCTTTGATGAAAGATTTAAGCTTTAGCATAATATCTTCCCAAGAGTAATTAAATTCCTTGGTGATGGTCACGAAGTTAGTGCTGATATAGACACCTTTTACATAGGGCAGATCGAACAATGCCGCTCCTAGTGGTGACCATTCTCTAGCCAATTCTTCTTCGCGGAAATCCGCAGTACCCTTATAAAGCATACGATTAGTAACAAACTTCAAACTTTCTGGATTTGGAGTTTGCTCAGTATATAACATCACCGGATTCTTAGTCGCCGTATTTTCCATTGTTCTTTTCTTTATTGACTTACAAAGATAACACCTTTTTTGGTTAAAGGTTTTAAAGAAGGTCCCTGATGTTTAGGTTCCAGGACCCCAAGCTTCATCTAGCCTCTTGCTTTATCATACTTCGCAATATTATCCTCCCAAGCTCCTTGTACCCAGAACCCAGTCCTATGACTTCGCAATCCTATCGTCCCCAGAACCAAGTGCCAAGTGCCTAGCACTCAGTCCCCTAAACTTCGCAATTCTATCGTCCCCAGCGGCCAGAACCCAGCGCCCCCGCTCACCCGTACAACTCATACCTTACCTGACTCTTCTCATATCCCATCTCCAAGATTAGTTTCTCCACCGCAGAATCCACCATCATTGACCAACCACAGAGATAGAATTTTCGATCAGCCTTTAATTCCTTGTAGTAATGCCCATATACACGATGCACATATCCTTGCCATCCAGTCCAGTTCTCTTCTCTGCTCAAAACGATGGTATAGTTAAAATTAGGAATCTCCTTGGCCAAAGCATTCAGTTCTTCGCGATATAAAATATTTTCTTTTGTTCGAGTTCCAAAGATCAGATGAATTCCTTTATGCGGAATCTTATCGGTAGCAATTTTCAATAGCATGGAGCGGAATGGTGCCACCCCAGTTCCAGTGCAAACAAAGATCATCTCATGGTCGATTTCCTTTGGTAATACAAATCCACCTGAAGGTCCTTTAAACCTAATATCGGTTCCAACCTCCGCTTCTTCAAATAAGTAAGTTGTCGCAGCTCCCCCATCTAAGTTCACAATGCAAAACTCCAACACATTCAATCCATCGGGTGCATTGGCAATGGAATAAGATCTCCATCGCTTCAACCGCTTTTCATGAATAGGAAGATCCATTGTCACGAATTGCCCGGGTTCAAAATCGATTACTTCATCGCTATCAATCTTCACCCAGAAGCGCTTGGTGGAGGGAGCTTCGTTTTCGATTTTTATTATTGTTGAATTGTACCAGGTCCAAGGCATGATAATTGATAATTAGTAGTTGATAATTGATAATGTATTTTTAGCTGTGCTAAAAATAATATGTGGAGGTCTTATTTCCTCTTTAGTTTGGATTTACTGGTTTTAATTATTGCAGTTAGCAATTTTATCAATTCAGTAATATCTTGTTTAATAGGGTTAAAAGTCTCTACATCTATTATTCCCGACTTAAATAACAACTCAATCCAATAATCTGTTTCGTTAGCCTCCTTAAGCGCGATAGAAAGTTTATTTATAAAATCGGCAGTACTTTGCGCGTGTTCACTTTCTCTAATATTTGCGCCAATTGATGTTCCACTTTTCATCAACTGCCGACCCAAAACATATTCCTTTTTGTCTTTGATCAACTCGTTACACAATTTTACAATCTTCAACGCAAAATTGAAAGATTTATCCTTTACAACATTTTCTTTCATAAAAAATAGTTAAAGAAATTCAACAACTAAAAAGTTTGTAAAACTTGATAAGATTACAAAAAAAATCAATGGATGTTCGAAATTATTAATTTTCAAAACAAATTCGATCGCCGATATTCGATAATTATCAATTATCCATTTTCAATTACCAATTCGCCAAACCCATAAACATCCACAAGTCCCAAGTCCATACAATACTCCTTCACCTTCTCAATCTTCCAAGGACTTGCAATCAAACAAAAGTCTCCTCCCCAAGCTCCGAGCGATTTCACAGCCCCAGGAATTCCCTTGAAAATATTTTCTTGTAAAGGTTCTTTTTCGATGTAGTCACCGGTGAGTCGTTCGAGTTCTTGTATGCAGGAACAGAAAGTAGCGAGGTCTGCGGCTTTGGCCAACATTAAACTGAGTTGGCTGATTTGACGTAGTAAGCCAATGTCCACTTTTCCTTTCGACCGATAGGTTTCTATCCCTTGTCGGCTATCTTGTTTTTTTCCCAACCATACTAAAAACAAATTATCGATAAATGCCGGGTTGAAAATATGTGGAATTATAGTTGGTTGTTCCGTAGCATTTTCTGTAATATTTTTTTGAAAAAACAATGCGGACTTACTTTGGGCGCAAGCGAGATCATAGCCGGATCCTCCAAAAGTTTTTTGGGCTAAATCATACGGATTTATTTTTGCCCACGCGGCGAGATTTGCTAGCAGGGTTGAGCTGGTTCCTAGCCCCCAGTTGCGATCAAATTCTAATTTTGTGGTAATCGCCAAAGGTTGTTGAAAAAGTACGGGCTTTTTTTCTTGAATATATTTAAGAATTATTTGTAGCCGAGTTGCGACATCTTGATCATTGGTATTAATAACGCTTAAGTCTTTTAATGCGAACTGCGCTTCAAACCAAACTTGATCTTTATGTTCAAAACTTTTCCAATGAATGGAAAAATTTTTTGAGATTGCCTTTTTTATATTTAAGAATTGTCCTTTTTGAGTTGGGATGGCAAAGGCTAAAGCTCCATCTAGCACAAAATATTCTCCTGCCAATAATAATTTTCCATGGGCGAAGAATTCGCCTTCGATGCTTGGGTTATTTTCCAATGATGCGTTCTATGGTATTTTTTTGATTTCTGTAATCTTCGATAAATTCTCTTACTCCTGTGAAACTTACGACTTCCGTTTCAAAATGTTTTTCTGCCGCTTTGCATTCATCTTCGTTAGCACCAACA
Source organism: uncultured Saprospiraceae bacterium (assembly GCA_937930025.1). Lineage (GTDB taxonomy): Bacteria > Bacteroidota > Bacteroidia > Chitinophagales > Saprospiraceae > JABDJM01. Next base: position 34,584 of record CALGJW010000242.1, read on the forward strand.
TGATTTAATATATTCATTAAATGCATTTTCATGTGGCCATGCTGAATGCCTGTGGTTACCAGAGATCGAATGGCGGCAAAGTTTTGAGCTAAGCCTGTCGCTGCAATGATACTCATCAACTCCTCTGCACTGGGGTTACCTAATAATTCCAATGATCTCTTTGCAATGGGATGCAAGCTTGTTAATCCCCCAATCGTACCGACCGCTAATGGGAGATCTAGCCAAAATCTAAAGTTTCCATCTTTTAATTCACAATGGCTTAAACTCGAATATTGTCCGTCGCGTGATGCGTAGGCATGACCGCAAGCTTCTATTGCTCTGAAATCATTTCCGGTAGCCAAGACCACCGAATCAACTCCATTGAAAATACCCTTGTTGTGTGTGGTTGCTCTGGCTGGATCTATTTCCGCAATGCGTATAGCTTTGCTAAATTTTTTGGCGAAGGTATCCGCATCCATTCCATCTGCAAAATTCCCCAAATCTTTTACTGGGCACTGAACCCAAGTGCGCACAATACAATCAGGCGTATAATTCGACAAAATCGCCATGATGATTTCGCAAGCTTTTTCCAACTCAGAAAAATGTTCTTGAACTTTAAAAAAGGCTATTAGTATTCTACCAAACTCTTCCAGAATTGAGTTGATAAAATTGGCTCCCATCGAATCACAAGTTTCAAAGGACGCTTTAAGCTGATAGTAATTATCTATCTGGTCGGTCATATCCAATAATTCAATATCAGTTATTCCGCCTCCTCTTTTTTCCATTCTACTTGTCAGGTGTTGAACATCTTTGATCAACCGCTCTTTGAGTTTAGGAAAAAGTTTTTTAAGGTCTTTGGGATCTCCGTACCAATTGAAATGAACTTGGCCAATTTTCGTTGTTCCCAAAATTTCAGTTTTAAACCCTCCTCGAGTCATCCAAAATTTGGCCCCTGCAGATGCTGCGGCGACAACAGAACTTTCTTCGATCACCATTGGAACCACATAGGTTCGACCGTTGATAATCATATTCGGTGCTACCCCATATGGTAACATGAAATTTGAAATCGTATTTTCACTAAAACCGTCTATTACTTTTTGCTGATCTGCCTCTACCCAATAACTTTTCAATTCACGCATAACGGCATCTGGCTGCTTGAAGAAGGTCTCCACCAACCATTTCATTTTACCTCTTTTCGAGAGTTTAGAAAAACCACTTATTGACTTGTCATCGTTTTTCATCTCAACCAATTATTTCACAGTTAAATAAGCGTTAGCTAAAGATAGCCCTTCCAATTGAGCAGCAACATATTCCTGCAATTCGGCATAACTTCCTCGAGCATGTTTTAAGAATCCTGAGGCCTGCCCATAAACGGCTTTACTATTCAATTTATTAATTAGGTAATAGCCATCTAAAAAGGACTTAATTCCACCTGAAATTATGAATTCCTTACACTTTACCTTTTCACCAAGTGTTACTGAAAGGTCATTCACAAACGTTACCATTTCTTCTGCTGTATGTCCTTGTCTAGTAAGCGGTAAATAATGATTCTTTCGATTGTCTTCAGCACGCAAGAGTTCCAATAGGGCAAAGTTGGTTCCACCTGAGGCCGCAAAATCAATAGCAGCCAAAGGTAATTGCATTAAGGCGGCTAAACTTTTCGGCCCAAATCCTTGTCCAACCTCTTTTACTATTATGGGAAAATCAAAGGCAGCACAACATTGCTGAATGACTGCTAATGGACTACGTTTGAATTGGTCTCCTTCGGGCTGCAGCCATTCTTGAAAAGGATTTACATGAATAATCAATCCATCAGCTTGTAGCTTGTCTACCAAAGCAATGGCCAAATCCAAGGCATCCTTTTCAAAAAGTTCTTCAACTTGCGCGACACCAAGATTTGCGAAGAAAGGGGAAGATGTTCCTATAGCGTTACGAAGATCAAAGTCCTTCATTCGCTCATCACTATACAGTAATCCTCGGCAAGAACCAAGTCCCATTCCTAAGCCAAACTCTTTACAAGCTTTTGCCAGGTTATGATTAATAACATAAGCTTCTTGAGTTCCTCCAGTCATAGAAGAAATCCAAAGAGGAGCATTCATTTTTTTTCCTAAGAATGGAATGGTAGGAAGAACATTGGTTTCTGGATGGCCTGATAACATTGGTTCATAATAGAATCTATTGTCCAATTGACCCTTATTCACCTGAGAATTAAAGGCCATTTCAATATGATCCTTCTTTCTAGATGATGCCACGACATCCATTTCCGCCTTCAGTATAGGAGGATTTCTATCCTCAAATGTCTTATCCATGTGTTTCGATTCCAAAACTAAGCTTAAAGGTATGATTTAAAGATGGTTTGGAATAAAACAGGAAAGTAGAGATTGGGTTTAATTTAAAATAGAAATCTGAAATCTAGCTATGAAAAAAGGCGGAAAAGAATTGATCTTTACCGCCTTTTGAGCTTATTTCGATACAAAATAGCTGCTTATTCAGGTTCAAAACCGAGAATTATCCCAAATCGCCCATATTTATTGAAAATATTTTGTCCGGCATTCGCATCAGGCACATCTTTATCAAACCCAAGTCCATAATCAAATCCAAGTGTTCCGAACATCGGCAGAAAGACTCTAAGTCCCATACCTACCGATCGTTTCACGTCAAAAGGATTAAACTCTTTTATACTTCTAAAGGAATTCCCTGCTTCAGCAAATGCTAACACATAAATAGTAGCACTTGGGTTCAGCGAAATTGGGTACCTCAATTCTACATTGAATTTATCATATAGCGCTGTTTGCCCTTCTGAGTTTGTGGAAGTACGGTTATTTTCAAGATCAGAAACTTCATATCCTCTTAGTCTTATCAAATCCACACCTGTATATCCAGCGAATTGTTGATTAGCAAAACCATCGCCTCCAAGTTGAAAACGTTCGAAGGGAACAATTCCCGCATCCTTATCATACGCTCCTAGAATTCCAACTTTAGCTTGAGCTTTTAAGACAAGCTTTCCAACGATTGTAGTGTACCATTCTGCATCAAAACGCCATTTGTGGTATTCTAAAAATTTAAATCGTTCTTGAGGTGCAGCGTCCGTTGGTATATTTCTTCCAAAGAGGGAATATGGCGGGGTAAGTTGTACAGAAAGTGAAATCGTGGATCCTTGCTTTGGAAAAATAGGATCGTTAACTGATGTCCGAGTAAATTTCTGCTGGATATTAAAGTTATAAAAACTACCGTCAGTTACTACCTCTCCTTCATCTGTGGTAAAAATTCCTCCTCCCGAAAACCAGTTTTCAAGAGATAGATTTTGAAGAGAAATAGTAGTGTTAGATATGAAGTTATCATCCGGCCATTTCAATCTTGTTCCCAGACCAATTGATGCTCCGCCAATAGTAAATTTTTGATATCCACTAGTTCCTTTCTCACCCAATGCAAAACGATTGTAGAAACCTGAAACAGTAAAGGAGTTTGGTTTTTTCTTTCCTAACCACGGTTCTGTAAAACTTACATTGTAGGATTGAAAAAATCTTCCGCTTGTTTGTGCTCTTAAAGACAATCGCTGTCCATCTCCTTGAGGTAATGGGCTCCAAGATTCTTTTTTCAAAATATTTCTCAGTGAAAAATTATTGAAAGTTACACCGAGGGTTCCAATAACCCCACGTCCTCCTCCTGCCCAACCAGCAGATAATTCTAACTGATCACTGGGGCGCTCTTCAACTTGATATTCAATATCAACAGTTCCTCTTTGTGCATTCACAGGAGTATTGATATTTAGTGTTTCTGGGTTAAAGTAACCAAGGTTAATTATTTCTCTTTGAGAACGAATAATGTCTGAGCGGCTAAATTTTTGACCAGGTCTTGTACGAATTTCTCTCAAAATAACTTCATCATGCGTACGGTCATTCCCAGCAATTACAACACGATCGATGGTAGCCTGAGGGCCTTCAAACAAACGAAGTTCTAAGTCAATGGAATCTCCTGCTATTGACCGTTCAAGGGGATCCACCCGGAAGAATAAGTAACCATTGTCCATATACAAGGATTTGACATCTCTTCCCTCTTGACTAAATTCTAATCTAGTACTTAAAAGCTCTGTGTTATAAACATCTCCTTTTTGAATTCCTAAAACTTCTTTCAACTGATCAGTTTCATAAATGGAATTTCCGCGCCAGGTAATATCTCTAAAATAATATCTATTTCCTTCGTTAACTGTAATGTCCAAATTAACATTGCCTTCTTTATCTCTATAGACAGAATCACTTACAATTTGTGCATCCCTATACCCCAAAGTGTTATAATAATTAATTAAAACTTTTTTGTCATTGGCATATTCCTTCTTTATGAATTTTGAAGAGGAGAACAATTTTCTTTTCTCCTTTGTCTCTTTCATTTTCTTTTCCAACTTTCTTTCTGACACTGCAGAAATTCCTATCCAATTAATTTCTTGAATTTTTATTTTGTTCTTTTTATTAATGTCGAAAACAAGACGAGTAGCATTTAATTTCTTCTTATCCTCAACTTCCTTGACTTTTACTTTTACATCCAGAAAACCTTTATCCTTATAAAACTTTTTAAGCGCATTTGCAGCATTTGCTTTTACATTTTCATCGACTATTCCTCCTTTGATTAAGTGTGGCTCTACTGCATCATTTAAATCATCATGCGCGGCTTTTTTGACACCAGTATACGAGTACCTGGAAAGTCTTGGTTTTTCAACCACCTTAACATTTAGAAAAATAATATTTCCGATTGTTTTTTCCTGAATGATAGAGACATCAGCAAACAACTTGAGCTTCCAAAGTTTTTTAACAGCCTTTGGAAGTTGTGGTCCAGGAAAACGGATTACATCTCCCACCTTAAGACCGGTCACCGCAATTATCGCAACATCATCTGAGAATTCTGCTCCGGAGACCGTAAGCCCTCCTATTTCGTATTCCTTTGGTTCTAGGTTGTCCAACTTGGGGATACTATCCAATTGGGCAGAAGCCGAGGTGGCAATAAATGACCCAACCAAAAGTAAGCTTGCAATTTTTAAAAATGTAGATATCTTCATAATCCAATCAATTGATCTTCTTCAAACTAAGATCAGGGTGTAGTATTAGTTTATTATTTGCTCACTTGTTTTACCAAATCTTCTTTCTCGGTTTTGATAATCCAAAATGGCTTTATAAAGGCTTTCTTTTTTGAAATCAGGCCAAAATTCGGCTGTAAAGTAAAATTCCGAATAAGCTAGTTGCCAAAGTAAAAAGTTACTCAATCGTGTTTCTCCGCTGGTTCTTATTAACAATTCAGGGTCAGGAATTCCAGCAGTTGTTAAGGCGTTGGAAAACATTTCTTCATCAATATCATCTGGATTCAACTTACCAGACTTAGAATCCTTCGCCAATTGCTTCGCGGCCTCCAATATTTCCCATTTTCCACTATAGTTAAGCGCTAAAACCAGTGTCATCCTTTGATTATCCTTAGTTTTTTCTATCCCATCTAGTAGTGCCTTATGCGTCCTTTTTGGCAACTTTGATAAATCACCAATTGCTTTAAGACGAATATTGTTTTTCATAAGTGTATCAACCTCTTTCCCTAGCGTTTCAACCAAAAGTGTCATTAAGGCATTTACTTCTAACGCCGGTCGGTTCCAATTTTCAGTAGAAAAGGCGTAAAGTGTCAAGTACTCCACCCCTAATTCAGCAGCAGCCTCTGTACATTCCCTAACGGACTGAACGCCATTTCGATGCCCAAACACACGATGTTTACCGTGTTGTTTAGCCCAGCGCCCATTGCCATCCATTATGATTGCAATGTGCTTTGGCAAACGTTCCGTATTAATGAGGGACTTAGAATCCATTTTTTACTTCTACTTTCATGTCTATCGACCTTCCAACAAGAACTCTTTTGATCCTGCACTATACAAAGGAGTATCAATGCTTCTTCTACGTTGGTCGGCACTAAAAAAAAGTTGGACAAAGGTACGCAAAAGAGTGTCAAAATCTAGATATGCGGTGTTGCTTTGCCAGAATGTCCTGTCAGAATCAGCTTTCACAGTTAAATCACTAAAAAGGCCTTAACCTTTCCTATACCCTCGGTTGTACCACATAGCCTCCTGAAGACTAATAGATTTGTATTTTTGAGCTCAAACAATTGAGGCAATGACATTTTCACAATACAATTACGATCGACCTTCTTTAACAGTTCTTAAGGCGGAATTCGAACAGGCTATTCAAGACTTTAAGAAAGCAGAAAGTATACATACACTGAATGAATTAATCAAGAAAATTGATGCTCTACGAAAGGATTATTCTACAATGTATAATTTGTGTTTAATAAGGCATTCAATTGACACCAATGACGCCTTTTATGAAGCGGAAAACAAATATTTCGACGAGATTGGACCCACCTACGAAGAATTGAACACAAATTTTTATAAAGCGCTTGTTGACAGCCCTTTTCGAAATCAGTTATCTGAAAGATGGGGGGAACATTTGTTCACTATAGCGGAATTATCTCTGAAGACATTCGAACCAAGCATCATGAATCTTCTTAAAAAGGAGAATGAACTCAAGTCTGCATATAATAAAGAAAAAGCCAACGCTAAAATAGAATTCCAAAACAAGCAATATAACATTAGCTCTATTACCCCATTGCTAGAAGATCCGAATCGATCCATCAGGGAAGGAGCCTTTAGAGCATTTTGGAAATATTTTGACGATGCATCAGTGTTTAACGAAAAATGCTTTGATGACCTTGTTAAAACCAGGCATCAAATGGCTTTGGATCTTGGCTATGATAACTTTATCCAGATGGGATACACCAGAATGCTGCGTTCTGACTACACGCCAGAAATGGTAGCAAGTTTTCGCAAACAGATTTTGGATGAAGTTGTTCCATTGGCAACAGAATTGTATAAACGACAACAAAATCGTTTGGGACTGGATAGTTTTAAGATCTGGGATAATGATTTTAAATTTAAGACTGGAAATCCTAACCCCAAAGGAGATAGTAAATGGATAGTTGAAAAGGCAGGCATTATGTACGATGAATTATCCAAAGAGACAAAGGAATTTTTCAGCTTCATGCAGCAAGAAGAATTAATGGATCTGGATAGTAGAGATGGAAAGTCCCCTGGAGGTTATTGCACTTTTATCGATCAACACAAAGCTCCTTTTATCTTTTCTAACTTCAATGGAACAAGGGGTGATATCGATGTATTAACGCATGAAGCAGGTCACGCCTTTCAAGTTTATTCCTCAAGAGAACTAGGGCTCTCAGAGTATCTTTGGCCTACTTATGAAGCCTGCGAAATACATTCTATGAGCATGGAGTTTTTTACGTGGCCTTGGATGAAATTGTTTTTTGAAGAGGATGTAGACAAGTATTTCTTTGCTCATTTGGCCGGCGCTATTCAATTTCTCCCATATGGGGTAGCCGTGGACGAATTCCAACATGAGGTATACTTGCATCCGGAAATGACTACAGCCGAAAGAAATTTATGTTGGAGAAAGATTGAAAAAAAGTATCTACCGCATCGTGATTATGCCGGTATAAAATTCTTGGAAGATGGAGGTTTTTGGCAAAAACAATCGCATATTTTTTCTTCTCCCTTTTATTACATAGACTATACCCTTGCTCAAATATGTGCTTTTCAGTTTTGGAAAAAAGACCATGAAAACCATGGGCAAGCTTGGAGTGATTATGTTAATCTTTGTCAGAAAGGAGGGCAATATTCTTTTTTGAAGTTGGTAGAAATAGCTAACCTAGATTCTCCGTTTAAAGAGGGAGTTGTCCATTCGTTAGTCGTAAAAATCAAGGAATGGCTCGAAAAAATTGATGATTCTACCTTTTAATTTCGATACTAGTAGCATGAAAAATCTAATCTTTCTTATCGCCATCAGTTCAATTTTATTTTCTAGCTGTAGCTTAAGTCCTTGTGGCTTTTCTAAAGATCAATTTGTTCAAAAACACCAAGATCTTGTAAATGAAGCAAAGAAAAACAAGAAAAGGTGGACTGACATAGACTGGGAATCTAGAGATGAGAACATGAAGAAAATGGTAGAGGACTGCTATGAAAATTATGAGGAGGAAATGTCAGGAAAAGAGATCGGAAAATTTTGGGCTGGTACAACTGCTTATTATTTCAATAGACATGGTAAAAACTTCATCAGAGAGCTAAAAAGATCAGAAAAAGATATATCCAAGGCTATTGAAGAAGGTTTAGGGTCACTTGATGAAAACAAAGGAGAATTGCTAAAAGAATGGCTTAAAGAAAATGTTGGAGGCGATATAAAGGAGAGTATGAACGAATTAGGGGACGACATCAAAGACTTAGGAAAGGAAATTGAACAATGGCTCAATGAATAATCTTTGTCCATTTAATGGTTAAAGTGTAATTTGCAGCACATTTGATCTCTATATGTTTGACATTATACTCAGTTTTTTAACTTCGTTTTTACTTACATTTTTTGCCATTCCATCGATTATTCATGTGGCAAAGGTCAAACATTTGATGGATGATCCGGGGGAGCGAAGAGCGCATTCCGAAAGTACACCTTCTTTAGGCGGCATTGGAATTTTTGCTGGCGTCCTGTTCGCTATTATACTTTGGACACCTTTTGATCATTTTCAAGGTTTGCAATATATTCTTTGCGCATTCATCATCATTTTTCTAATAGGCGCAAAAGATGATATCCTGCCAATCGAGCCCTATAAAAAAATTGTCGGCGAGATTATAGCCGCGCTCATACTAATTTTTAAGTCGAATGTTAAAATAACCAGCTTTTATGGCCTGTTTGGCATTCAAGAACTTCCGGAATGGTTCGCTGTGCTCTTTTCCTGCTTCGTGATACTTGTAATTATCAACGCTTTTAATCTAATTGATGGGATCAATGGATTAACAGGCGCCATTGGATCATTGCTTTGCGTTTGTTTTGGAACCTGGTTTTTCTTAGTTGGAAGGATCGAATTGGCTATTGTTGGATTCGCATTAGTGGGCGCTCTTATGGCTTTTTTGAAATACAATATCTCGCCTGCCAAAATATTTATGGGTGATACGGGTTCTTTATTAACTGGACTAATCTGTAGTATTCTTGCCATCAAATTCTTGGAGGTTCACCTTAGTGGTCCAAGCACGATATATAACTTTAGCTCCACTCCTGCTGTGGTTGTTGGCTTCTTAATTATTCCATTGTTTGACACTATTCGTGTTTTTATCATGCGAGTTATACGAGGAAGATCACCATTCCAACCGGACAGAAACCATATTCATCACCTACTAATTGACTATGGCCTAAGTCATTCAAAAGCGACACTAGTTTTGCTTGGAGTAAACATTGCTTTCATAGCCATTGCCTACCAATTGCAAAACATTGGAACATTCCCGCTTCTTCTAGTAATTATAGCAGTTGCTACATTTTTAACTGCGATTCTTTTCTTCACTGTTAGGAAAAAAAGAATTGACAAAGCAGCTGCACTTAAAAAACAAAAACTAGAATTCTAATGAAATCTATACTTTTAGTTTTTCTGGGAGGAGGGCTTGGAACGATATGTCGATTTGGTTTAGCAAAATATTTTAATCCTGACACACTGCATGGATTTCCATGGGGAACTTTCTTGGCAAATACAATCGCTTGTTGCTTACTCGGTTACTTTGTTGCTCAATTAGCGAAACCAGAATTAAATGCATTTTACCCTTTGCTATTAATGACAGGATTTTGTGGAGGCTTTTCAACATTTTCTACCTTCGCGCTAGAAAACTATAATTTATTTTCAACCGGAAATTATGGTACTGCTCTTCTCTATACGGGTGTTAGCATGATACTCGGATTAGGAGCGGTATTTATAGGAATAAAAATAGGACATCTCTAAATAAGTTAAATTTAACCAATGGAACTCGATAAAGAACTTATAGCGAAACTCAAGCTATTGGAAGATAAATATGAAGCCATGGGGCAAGACATGGAGTCTTATCTCACGGGTTTACTTCATGCTGATTATTTAACGTACTGGGACTATATACATCTTGATACTTTACTTAGTCTTCAAACTCCAAAAACTAGAATTCCTGATGAAGAAATATTCATCATTTATCATCAGATCACTGAGCTATACTTCAAGTTAATTCTTAAAGCAATAAAGCAACTAACTAAAACTGAAAAACCTACCGCTGCTTTAGCCAAAAGACAAATGCAGCGAGTGAGCAGTTATTTCAACCATTTAGTGAATTCATTTGATGTAATGGTGGAAGGAATGGATAAGGACGAATTCTTGAAATTTAGAATGAGTCTGTTGCCTGCTAGTGGCTTTCAATCTGCTCAATATCGAGAAATAGAAATAGTTAGTACTAACCTGTATCAACTTACTCATTTTTCCAAAAGAGAAAACTATGACGACAACAAAGATATTGATACTCGGATAGAAAATCTTTATTGGAAAAGTGGCGCGACGGAATTAGCCACAGGAAAGAAAACACTTACCCTTCGACAATTTGAAGAAAAGTATAAAGCCAAATTTATCCGCCTAGCAAAGAAAATGGAAGGGCAAAATCTTCAGGCGTTCTTTAAAAAATATCCTCAGTTTCTTACAGAGGAACCTGATTTGAAAAACTTGCTGCGAGAATTGGATCTTAACGCAAATGTTAGGTGGCCATTAGCACATTTCAAATCTGCTATGAGGTATCTAGATCGAAAACCAGCACATATTGAAGCCACAGGTGGAACCAACTGGCAGAAATACCTGCCTCCTAAGAACCAACGAGTTATATTTTTTCCAGAGCTATGGACCGCTGAAGAGCTGGATGCTTGGGGGACAACTCAGTTTCAATAAACAGCAAAAGACTTGGTTTTGATCAAATTTCAAATATAATTAACTCAAAATATTTTTCTCAGAGAAAACGAGAACAGTTATTCTTACGTTAGAGTTAAAACTTTGCTGAGAAACATTAAACGGAACTAGCCAGGATTACTAAAAAGTCTTCGAACAACTTTTATTGAACTTGTAAATAAAGAAATAGAAATGTCAAACCAATCAGTCAAGTCCATACACATGGTGGATACCCATGGGCAATATCTCAAAATCAAAACGGCTGTTGACAATGCTGTGCTTGAAGTAATAAACTCTACACAATTTATTGGAGGAGCAAAGGTTAAGAGCTTTCAAGAAAACTTAGAAAAATATCTTGGAGTCAATCATGTTATTCCTTGCGGCAATGGTACTGATGCCCTTCAGATTGCATTGATGGCACTTGGCCTTAAACCTGGTGATGAAGTTTTAGTACCTGCATTTACTTATGTAGCCACTGCTGAAGTCATTGCCTTGCTAAACTTAAAGCCCATTATGGTTGACGTGGAACTTGACTCATTTAATATTGATCCAGCAGTTTTAGAAGCGGCTCTTTCGTCTAAAACCAAAGCCATTGTCCCTGTGCACCTATACGGTCAATCAGCAGACATGGATGCAATAATGAAATTTGCAAACAAACATAATCTTTTTGTTGTCGAAGACAATGCACAAGCAATTGGAAGTACATATACTTTTCCTGATGGACGAAAACAAAAAGCAGGTACAATTGGCCACATTGGTTGTACTTCCTTTTATCCCTCTAAAAATTTAGGCGCTTATGGTGATGGCGGTGCTATTATGTGCAACGATTCTGAATTAGCTAATAGGATAAAAATGATAGCCAACCATGGACAGTCAAAACGATACTACCACGATATAGTTGGTGTAAATTCGCGACTGGATGCAATTCAAGCAGCTATTTTAGATATCAAACTTGCCAAACTAGATGATTACGCTGCTGCTAGAAATAATGCTGCTGATCACTACGATAAAGCTTTCGCTGACATTAATGAATTAAAAGTTCCTGTTCGTTCTTCTTTTTCTGACCATGTATTTCATCAATATACTTTAAGAGTCATGAATGGAAAAAGAAATGAATTAAAAGAATACTTAGCTGCAGAAGGAATTCCTTCAATGATCTACTATCCTCTTCCTCTATATGAACAAAAGGCATATGCTGAACATTGGGAGTCCAGCAATAAACTAGCGGCCACAGAAGAACTTTGCAACCAAGTAATTTCTCTACCAATTCATACTGAAATGAATGAAGAAATTCTTGCGCACATATCTAATAAGGTCTCTGCTTTTTTTAATTAAATTTTGAATACTCAATGCGCCTATATAAACTTAGACGTGATGCCTCCCAAAGGCATTCCATTGTCAGGACTTTTTCACCGAAATCCTAAGTCTAGTTATATTGGAATTCAGGAGTGCAGAATGAAAATAGTTTGGCTTTCCACTTCCGAAAAAGAATCATTAGTTTTCCTTCTCGCTGACTATTTATTTTTTCCAGACAAGCTTGCAAATCTTTGTTATAAATTACTCGAAGAAAAGTACAATGTGCCAAGGTCCAATGTTGTTTTCGCTGGAACACATAATCATTCCGGTCCAGCATTGGGATTTCTTCCTTGGGAGTCCGAACAACCAAATTATTTGAAGGAAGTTTTTGAAAAAATTAAAACTTCTATTCCTTCCTTAAAGTCAAATTTACAACCAGCTAAGTTATCCATTGGAAATGCGGTTGTAAAAAACATCAATATTAATCGAAGGAAACCCATTAGGCACTGGAGAAGATTTTTCAAACAAATAGCCTTTATGCTGCCCAACGCAAATGGGCCTGTCAACAAACTCGTTAGAGGTGTAAAAATAGAACTAGAATCTTCCAAGAATTTGTTGCTACTTTCTTTTGCTTCGCATCCGGTTTTTAATCGAACATTAAAAATCTCGTCTGATTATCCTGGCTTGCTTTCAGCACGCTTAATTGAAAACTCGATAGCGGACGAAGTGCTTGTATTTCAAGGTTTTGGAGGAGACATCCGTCCAAACTACCAAGGACGAAAAGAAGTATATCATCAATTTAAAGCTTTGTTTTATGGAAAGGATTTTGCAGATTACAAACCAGCACACTCAGAACATTTTGTTGATCAATTAAGCTCAGCCGTTCAAAACATTTCTTGGGAAGCTTTACATAAAGAAAAAGCAATCAGCATTTCAACGAAAGAAATAACGCTCCGAACCAAATCAAAGTTGACAAAAAGTAAACTTATTGTTCGAAAAATAGACCTTTCAAAAAAACTAAATTTCATTACAGCAAATGCAGAAATGTTTGTTCAATATGAAAATGGTTTACCCAATACCTGTTTTCCTATCAGCTGTTTAAGCCACTGTATTGGATATGTTCCAGCGGTTGAGGATTTGCCGCTAGGAGGATATGAAGTTGATGAAGCTCCTTTAAATAACAACTTGGACGGAGCGTATTGCGAGGAAGATGTTCTTAAGGTTGAAAGTGCAATGAAAGAAATAATTACTAGTTAACCTTGAGTTGTTCTTTTAAGATTGGAAGAAGTTTTTGAATGCCCGCTGTATTTAAGTGGTGATGGTCGTAAAAATATTTTGGCTCTGTTACGGCTTGTTTTAGATCAATATAATTAACCAACCCCTTTTTATCTAGCGCTCTACAATATTCCTTCAACCTTTTTTGGCCCGGCCACTTTTCAAATAAAATTGGCGTTTCCAACAAAGTTACTTTGATACCTTTTTCTCGGGCCAATGAAATAATTTCTTCCAAATAAGAAACGCTTTGAATAAAATTTGGCTCTCTTAGCCCGTTAGGAAAGGCTAATTCGAATCCTTTTTCAACTACCAACGAATCCATCTTATTCAAAAAATTCAAATTATTTTGTGCCTTGTTCGGTTTAAGAAAAACCCAAGAGGGCTTCCATTTCGTTTTAATGTAATGTAAAAGTCTAGACTTTTTATTAGGAGCTGGATGGAAAATATATTGCGATACAAATGACAGACTTAAGGGTTCTTCAAAAAAAGTTGTGGTAATCGAATCTAGATGATTGCCATAAAGGTGCGGGGAAGAAACAGTGTATATCAACTGCTTAAACTTGTATCCACTTTTGAGCAAATATTTAAAATAAAAAAGTTGATCATTTACTCCGCAGATTCCTCGGCCTTGGCCCATGTTTAAAACTTTGGAATTTAATTCTTTTTCTAATGCTTCATGTTGATTGTATCTTGAAAAATTTCTAGCGTGGGAATTTCCAAGTATTAACAAATCAAACTCTTTTTTATCAGACAACACCAGCAAGTTACTTTCACTATTTCCATTATTAAAATTCCTTTTTTGAACAATATAAGAGCCTAGCATGGGCACAACCAATGCTAACCCGCAAAAGAGCAAAAGAAAAACAACTATTTTTTTAATAAATTCTATCAAAATGCAAAATATATAAAACTCGTACTATCCATTTTTCCCAATAACAAAATAAGCATGCTAATTCCTAAATATAAAGTCCACCTGAATACGGTTGGTTTGTTTTCAATACTTAAACCATGTAATTTTTTTCTGTGAAACCATTCGATTACCAGCATTACAATAATCGAAATTAAAACCACATTCAATCGAAAAGGAGCACCCCTATATTCATTTGGAATTAACATTCCGTTTAAATAATTCAGTGCTGTTGAAATATCAGGTGCACGAAAAAAAACCCAGGCTACCGTTACTAATATAAATGTGAAAATAATTTTAAGTCCCTGAGCGATCCAGTTGCCACTACCTTTATCTACAATGCTCACATTAATTCTATTCTTCTTGGCTAGAATCAAGGGTATAAATAAAATAGCATGAACTGCGCCCCAAGCTACGAAAGTCCAATTCGCCCCATGCCAAAACCCACTTACCATAAAAATTATAAAAACGTTTCTTACAATTGAGGCTTTGTTTCCTCGGCTGCCACCCAATGGAATGTATAAATAGTCCCTAAACCATGTGGATAAAGAAATATGCCATCTTCTCCAAAATTCTGCTACATCTCTTGAGAAATACGGAAAGGCAAAATTTTGTTTTAATTCCATTCCAAACAATCTTGCAGTGCCAATTGCAATATCTGAATAACCAGAAAAATCGCAATAAATTTGAAAAGCAAAAAGAAATGCTCCAAGCCAAAGTGCTAGCATTGACATATCTTGATATCCCGCAAAGATTTGATCTACTATTGGTGCACAATTGTCAGCCACCACTATTTTCTTAAAAAAGCCCCAAAGCATTTGTCTTAACCCATCAGTTGCTTTGGCATAATCAAATTTTCTTGTTTGACTGAATTGTGGTAACAAATTTTTCGCACGTTCGATTGGGCCAGCAACCAGTTGAGGAAAGAATGCTACGAAGGCAAAGAACGCCACTGGGTCGTTGCTTGCCTTTAGCTTGCCTCGATATATGTCAATACTATAGCTAAGTGTTTGAAAAGTATAGAAGCTAATTCCCACTGGCAATATTATTTGCAAACTAAAACTACTAGGATCTAATCCGAACAAAGTGGCAAATGAACCGAGGAAGAAATTGAAATATTTGAAAAAGCATAGCATTCCAAGATTAACAACAAGACTTAAGGCTAACCATCTCTTCCTTTTATGGTCTTTGCTGGATTCCTCAATCTTTCTCCCAACGACATAATCAACAGCAGAACTAATTATTATAAGCCCAAGAAATCGATAATCCCACCAAGCATAAAAGACATAACTCGCTATTAAAAGCAGTAAATTTTGGGCTTGGACCTGCTTTTTTCCTATTAGCCAATAGCTCGCAAAGGCTATTGGAAGAAAAAATAGAAAAGGAAATGAATTAAAAAGCATAGCCTACCGAATCGCTTTATTTCTTGCTAAGGTAAGAAGTGGAGGGAACTAGGTACATCAATTAAAAATTTCCTTTGGAAAACGGCTTTTTTGTTGAGATCAGGAAGGGATTGATAAAATCGATCCGCAAAATGGGGGTATGGGTACAACATTCAAAACCTTAAGCCTTTACAGGCGACTTTTTTGGTATAAGCAATGATCAGGAGCAAGCTCCAACCATTGCTTATACCAAAAAAGCTCCAGTTCTTGCGAACTGAAGCTTTTTGAATATTGAGGTCGGGAACGGATTCGAACCGCCGTACGAGGTTTTGCAGACCTCTGCCTAGCCACTCGGCCACCCGACCGTAGTCCATTTTCCAATGGGAGGGCAAATATAAAGGAATTTTCTTTTTAACCGCCCGAAAATAATAAACGCTGAAATAAACAGTTAGTTGCTAGCTTCAGCCATTTTTATTCCAGCTTTCGAATTTGTGTGAATATTTTTAGAAATTTTAAATCGGAAGGTGGTCCCTAATCCGACTTCAGACTCAAAACTGATGTCTCCATCATGAAGTAGCGCAATTTTGCGACATATTGCCAGTCCCATTCCTGTTCCCGGTCGCTCTTGGTTATTTAGCCGTTGAAAGGGTTGAAAAGCCTTATCGTGAAATTTTTGGTCCATTCCCACCCCATTGTCTTTTACGGTAAATAGAAAGCCCTCATTGTCTTCAATACAAGAAACTTTAACTATAGGGTCATTTAACCCTCGAAATTTAATGGCGTTTCCAATAAGATTTTGAAAAATCTGTATGACACTTGATCGGTTAGCATAAATTGCCTTTGGTAAAGGTTCTATTTCCAGTGTTCCTTTATTCTCCTCAATATCTCTAGTAAGATTAAATTTTACTAGTTCGAGAACCT
Organism: uncultured Saprospiraceae bacterium; assembly: GCA_937930025.1. Taxonomy (GTDB): domain Bacteria; phylum Bacteroidota; class Bacteroidia; order Chitinophagales; family Saprospiraceae; genus JABDJM01. The sequence continues at coordinate 51,150 of CALGJW010000242.1, forward strand.
CGTTAAGGTCCAAAATTTGAAAATCTCCCTGATTAACACCGACTCTTGAATAGTGCAATAAGTCATCAATAACGGTATTCATTTGGCGAATACCCTTCACTATAAATGATAAATACTCTTTTGTATGTTCGTCCAGTTTTCCGGCCAAGCGTTTTTCTAGCAACTGAGAAAAAGTACCAATTGTCCTCAAAGGACTTTTTAAATCATGGGAAGCTATGTATGAAAATTGCTCTAGTTCGTCGTACGAATTTTCTAGTTCTTTTACTTTTTTAGTGAGCGCTTGGCTTTGTTGGTCTACTAATAACTTCTGATTTGTCAAAGCTTGTTTTTGTTTTTCAAGCTTATCGTTTATCTCGGCTATTTCTATTTGCTTTTCTGTTAAATCGTCAATTGTTTTATTTAAAAACTTCTCGGTAATAGTTTTTTCAACTTGAATTCGATTGATTCTAAAATCATTATTTCTTACATCCTTTTTCACACATAGAATTGATTCCATGAGTTCAGCTTTAACCGCTGGATCAATTTCCAGCGTTTCCACTATTTGAAGGATGTTATTGATTTTACTCATTATTTATTTCCCAATTAAATGGTAATCCTATTTTTCTTTCAACAAAACCAAAGAGCTAGTAATGTTGTGAAATTCACAATTCCCATTTCTTGTTTTACCAATTTCTCCTAATGTAAAAGCTCCAATCATTGGCGCATTCCAAGCTTTTTGAATGCCTGTGAGTTCATCTTCAATTAATGGACCCAAAGCTGCGTGTCTACCAATACAAGAAAACAATAGTAGCGCATCCGCTTTGCTTGCATCTTCTCGTGCAAACGAATCAAATTCTTTTACTGTTTTATTAATCACTTCAAATCCTGGCGAAGCGGAGAACCTGAAATTTTGTCCTTGTTCTACGCTTCCACCCATAATCAATGAGCGATTTTCCAAGTCTGCAATTATAGGTGATCTTAGTACACTCTCTCCGCTATCTTTTTCTATTTGAAAAGGGTATTGCCCTGAAATCATTTTATGCGTATCTGTATTTGTCGCTGAAGCGTCCTCGAAAAATCCAAAATAATCTATGAATACATCCAATGCTGGCCTTCCATTAATTTGCTCTACTTGGTTTCCAGTTGCCTTAGTAATAGTATGCGGAATCCCGATCGGCTCCCAACCTGAAGTTGCCATACCATTCACTTCTATTTTGTCATTGTCAAAAACAATGCACACCATTCCATCTGCATACACTCCATCTGAACAACATGCCCATACTTTATCATTTCCTTGATCATTCGCAGCCAATCCTCCAAAAATTGGAATGTCTTTTTGAAAGGCATCATTAATTCCATTTATCACTGATTGTCCGTCAAGTCCATATTTGCTACAACAAATAATCATTGCTGAATTGTCGAAATATGTTGCTGCTTTATTTCCCAGGTCAAATGCACTTTGATAAATCGTTCTATCATTAATTGGTTCTGAGCAGATCCTAAATGTATCTGTTGGCATATCAAACAACATTACACTAATTGAAGAATTAGTAACATCTTGATTGGTAATTTCACCAGCACTCGAAAATGCTACAAAAGGAATATTAACTGAATTAAAAACCTCTTGGACTTTATTTGAATCAAATATTATTGAAGAAAAACAGACCGACAATGTGGGTTTAAATTGATCAAAACTTTCTAGCTTTGATTTTAAACTCTCCAAGTTTGAAGCACTAATAGTTTTAGCCTGCATAAATAATAGTGTTTAATAGATTAAGAAATCTGTATAGTTTGTGATTCGGTCTTTATCGAGCAATTAAGTGATAGAATCTAGACTAGAAAAGGAACAAAAAAAATGCCACCTTTCTACTCTGTCACAATTAGAAACGCTGGAAAATGAATTTAACATTACTTAAATATCCTATAGGAGGCTTTGAATATCAGCCAGATGGACAAATACTTAGCTATTTAGACCGAATTGAAAACGCACCAACTGAAATAGAAAATTTGGTTAGCAACTTAAACGATGATGAGTTGAATTGGCGATATCGTCCAGGCGGGTGGAATCTTTTCACCCTTGTTCATCATATTTCAGATAGCCACATGAATGCCTACATTCGCTTGAAAATTGCCTGTACAGAAAGCGGAAAAGCGATTTCTCCATACGATGAAAAGGCATGGGCGGAGCTGGATGAGAACAACATTAGCTCCGTAAATGATTCAATTCAACTTTTATTTTTTCTGCATCGAAAATGGGTCACATTTTTAAAGGAACTGAGTCTTGAAGATCTTGAAAAAACCTATTTTCATCCTTCTAGCCAAAAACATGTGTCTATTCGAGAAGCCATTCAGCTTTACGCTTGGCATTCTGATCACCATATTGCTCATATAAAACAAGGCATTTCGGCTCAAGGAAAATATGGGCCAACTGAATAAAGCAGTTTGCAAATTGGTTATGGCAAATTGGACTAATAAAAAAGGCCCCTGAATAAGGAGCCTTAGTTTATTATACAGCTGTCGGACTTTTACTTGCCATGACAATGCTTATATTTTTTCCCGCTACCACAAGGGCAGGGATTGTTTCTACCAACTTTGGGTTCTTCTCGTCTCACAGTTTCAACGGGAGCTCTTTGCGAACCAGCACCTTGAGCCGCTGCTCGGGCCCTCATTTCACTTTCTGATCTTGCGTTCTGGTTCGTTCTGACCTTAGAAAAATCTGAACGCTGTTGACGTGCTTCTTCTATAGTTTTTCCATCACTAAAAATAACCGTACCCTTAGCTAGGTAAGAGGTTACTTGTTCGTTGATGCTATGAATTAATCCTTCAAATAATTCGTAAGCTTCCATTTTGTAAATTACCAAAGGGTCTTTTTGCTCAAACGAAGCTGCCTGTACGGACTCTTTCAATTCATCCATGGAACGCAAATGTTCCTTCCATTCATCATCTATAACAGCCAAAGCAATTGCCTTTTCTATATCAAGCATGATGGTGTCCCCGTCGCTTTCTACGCCTTCCTTAAGGTTCGCTGCTATTGGTAAGTTTCTAGCACTTCCATCCGTATAAGGAACAGCGATACGCTTATATCGATGCCCTTCGTTTTCATAAACTTGCTTAATTAATGGTAACAACACTTCCTTAATATCCTCTGATTTGCGTTTGTACTTTTCTTCGAACTGTTTTAGTAACGCATCATATAAGTCCTCAATAGGAGCAGATTGAAATGCTGCTTCATCAATCGTTGGATTGATTCCTATTAAGCGTAAACAATCCGTTTTGAAATTAGGATAATCTCCTGCTCCATGGTGAGCATCAATTAATGCTTCCACTAAACCAGTAAACATATTATGCAAATCCACAGAAAGCCTTTGTCCTGATAACGCATTTTCACGTTTCTTATAAATTGCCTCCCGTTGAATATTCATTACATCATCATACTCCAGAAGTCGTTTACGAATTCCAAAGTTGTTTTCTTCGACTTTCTTTTGCGCTCTTTCAATGGACTTGGTCACCATTGGATGTTGAATCATTTCTCCATCTTCATGCCCCATCCTATCCATAACTTTAGCAATCTTTTCTGATTGGAAAAGTCGCATCAAATTATCTTCCAGAGACACATAAAACTGAGAGCTACCTGAATCTCCTTGCCTTCCTGCCCGTCCTCTTAACTGCCTATCAACTCGTCTACTATCATGTCGCTCTGTTCCAATAATAGCTAATCCTCCTGCCGCAATAACTTCTTTAGAAAGTTTAATATCTGTTCCACGACCAGCCATGTTGGTTGCAATAGTTACATTCCCTGGGTTACCTGCTTCTGCAACAACTTCCGCCTCACGTTGATGTTGTTTTGCGTTCAAAACATTATGCTTAATATTTCGCAAATTGAGCATACGACTCAGTTTTTCTGAAATATCTACTGATGTAGTTCCGACTAAAACCGGTCGCCCTTGCGAAGTTAGGTTTGTGATTTCTTCAATTACCGCATTGTATTTCTCACGAGCAGTTTTGAAAACCAAATCTTCTTTATCATCTCTAGTAATTGGGCGATTAGTTGGAATGACAACTACATCCAATTTGTAGATTTCCCAAAATTCTCCTGCTTCCGTTTCTGCAGTACCCGTCATTCCACAAAGCTTATGATACATCCTGAAAAAATTCTGGAGTGTTACCGTCGCATATGTTTGAGTGATATCTCCAACCTTTACATTTTCTTTTGCTTCTAATGCTTGGTGAAGTCCATCTGAATAACGCCGGCCTTCCATCATTCTACCTGTCTGTTCATCGACTATTTTCACCTGGCCATCCATTACAATATATTCCTCATCGTTTTCAAAAAGCGTATATGCTTTTAGTAATTGATTGATGGAGTGAAGTCGTTTTGATTTGATAGAGAAATCTTGGATTAATTGTTCTTGGTTTTTCTCCTTATCCTCAGCAGAAAGTGATTCATCAGCCTCCAACTCTATCATCCCTTCCGCGATATCCGGCATGATAAAAAAGTTAGGGTCGTCTCCTCCTTTTGCAAGAAATTCTGCTCCTCTCTCTGTAAGTTCTACTGATTTAGTTTTTTCTATTATGGTAAAAAGAAGAGGTTCATCTACAATGTGCATGTTCTTCGACTGCTCTTGCATGTAAAAATTCTCCGCTTTTTGAAATTCTACTTTTACTCCATCCTGACTCAAAAATTTAATAAGCGGCCTGTGCTTAGGCAAAGCACGAGATGCACGTAAGAGCGCTAATCCCGCCTCTCCTTCTTGTGTTCCAACATTTCCTTCACTGTATAATTTCTTAGCTTCTGCCAAATACCCTGTAGCCAATTTTTTCTGAGCACTAAGTAACCCTTCTACTCTCGGTTTAAGTGCTTCATATTCTTGGATCTCAGAACCCTTGGGCACTGGCCCGGAAATAATCAATGGAGTTCTGGCGTCGTCAATTAAAACTGAATCAACCTCATCAATCATTACAAAATGATGCTTCTTTTGTACTCGCTCCTCAAGCGAGCGCACCATGTTGTCTCTTAGATAGTCAAAGCCGAATTCATTATTTGTCCCATAAGTGATATCGCACTCATATGCTTTTTTCCGTTCAGGTGAATGTGGTTTGTACTTGTCAATACAATCAATCGTTAAGAATAAAAATTCTAGGATTGGACCGATCCATTCGGCATCTCTAAGGGCCAGATAGTTATTTACTGTTACGACGTGGACTCCTTGTCCAGATAATCCATTTAGATATGCTGGTAAGGTGGCCACCAATGTCTTTCCTTCTCCTGTTGCCATCTCGGCAATCTTTCCATCATGCAAAACCATTCCACCAATCAGCTGAACATCATAGTGAATCATATTCCAGGTAATCTCTCCTCCAGCGGCTGTCCAAGTGTTATTCCAAATTGCCTTATCTCCTGAAATGGTTACATAGTTTTTCTTAGGATTCGCAGCTATTTCTCGATCTTGCTCGGTAGCGGTTGTTTCCAGTTGCTCATTTTCTGTAAATCTTCGAGCGGTTTCTTTAACTACAGCAAAAGCTTCAGGAAGAATTTCTAATAGCACATCTTCTAAATGCGTATCTCGCTCTTTCCGAAGGGTATCAATTTCATTAAAAACGGATTCTTTTTGAGTTAAATCAGTTTCAGCATTGGCTTGCTCCTGTAAGTTTCGAATATCTTGATCGATCCCAGCTAAATGCTCGGCAATTCTTTGACGAAATTCTTGCGTTTTATTACGCAGGCCATCGTTAGACAAAGATTGGAGCTGCTCATAAGCATCATTTATCAGTTGGATTCTAGGACTATAAGCTGCCTTGTCACGGTCAGATTTGGTACCAAAAACCTTTTTTATAGATTTTGAAATAAAGTCAAACATAAAATTATTTAAGAGGTTCCGAAGGAACCTTGGTTGTCTATTGAAACGAATTCCAAAGATAAATATATTTGCACTGCATAAGGGTCTATTTGGTTACCTCAGAATCCGTACCAACGACCTTTTCCAAAGAATAAACGCCAATATGTCGTTATTTGATTAGAATATTTCTCCTTTTTCTGCCAGTAGGGCAGTTTTATCTATCCAAAGCCGTGATTAACAGATTTAAATTTATTACTCTATTTTCTATTTTCCTTTGTTCCTGCGCCTCAGAACCCAGTTACTTGGATTTATCCGCCTTTTATTTTCCTTATGAAAAGCTTGAGGAGGGTTTGGTTTATGAATATGAACAAGTTGGTATAGATTCCAGTTCATCAGAATATTGGCTTTTGCAAAGTGTTAAGGAAGTGGATAGTTGGCACTTAATAGGGAAATATTATGATCCTGGATACAATCTAAGGCAACATTACAGGCAAGAAATTTTTGAAAATGGGACTTTAATCAAGGATTATTCATTGTTTACCCTGGATTCTCTAGGTCAAGAGGTAAGAGTTGATGCATCTATTAAGCACCCTAATGCCTTTCCTTTCCATTTGAAGGATTCTACCTCCATTCTTGTTACAGAAATGTCTTGGCTTTTCAGTGAATTTCCCAAACACCGGACCACCATCGTGCGTAATAGACAGTATGAGGGAAGAGTTCAATTTAAATTTGAAGGAGAACTAAAAGAAGCAATTCGATTTAATCTTAAAGAATTAGTAGACGACGAGACAATTGGCCATTTAGAAACGGCTTATAACGCATTTGAGATATACGCAATGGACATTGGACTCGTTTACTACTATAAAGAAGTGGGTGAATCTATTACGGAGCAATTTCAATTAAAAGAAATTCATTCGTTATCCAACTTTGAGGGATTAATTAAATAAAAGCATGGCGCTGTATTTTAAGGCATTTACAATTGGTTTTCTTGCCCTTTGGTTTACCCAAAGGGTTACTGCGCAAGTATCTCCTCCAGACTTCCAGTGCATTTTTTCTGACACACTTTTTTGGGATAATACTACAAATGCTTGTGGACCATATTTAAGCACGGACATTTACATAAGTAATACACTAACAGGTCCATTTTCTCTTTTAATTAGCTTGACAGACCAAACGCTGGATAATTATTTTCACCCCAATACTTCGGCAGCCGATCGTTATTATTTTCTTCAACATAATTTCGATTGCCCTGGACAACAATTGGAATCCTCTGATACACTTTCGAACCTTCCGCTAGAGAATGCAGTGATAACCTTTGTGACTGTAGATAATGGAAATTCCCAGGTCAACTGGATTCCAAGTGGGTCCCCTCAAGTGACAGGCTATATCATATACAGAATAACCTCAATTGGAACGGTGCCAATTGATACTGTTTCTGCAGCAACAACAACTTACACAGATGCTGGATCCAGTCCAGGGCAGGCACCTGTTGGATATTTTGTAGTTGCCTTAGACCCTTGTCAAAACACCAGTAATTTTTTCAATCAAAATACTACGATCCATTTAACTGGAGCAGCAGAAAATTGTGATGAATCCATCAGTCTTGATTGGACCTTATATGGTGGTTGGAGTAATGTTGAAACCCAAGAAATATATCTTTCTTTAGCAGGAACAACTCCGGAAAAAGTTGCTGATTTAAGTGGTTCCGAAACTACTTTTGAAATTGAAAATATTATTTCAGGAGTTGAGTATTGCGTTTACATAGAAGCGCGTGAAACTAGTACAGGTTTTGTTAGTCGATCAAATGAGTTTTGCATAACACCCTTAATAATTGATCAGGTAGATTTATTAAAGTTAACGAACTTAAGTGTGCGTCAGGACAATACGGTAGAAGTAAGTTGGTTTTGGGAAACCGATATTCAAGTAGAATCTTTAGAATTTGAAAATGGATTGAGCCCTAATGAACTGAGTTCTTCATTTTCAATGACACCAGGGACTATTCTTGGAAATGAAAATACCGGTGTCGATCCGCAATCCGATGGTTCCCTTGGACGTACATACTATCAATTGGTAACCATAGACCCTTGTGGAAGATTTTTTTCTTCAGATTTGGGTTCAACAATATTCCTTTCGGGTTCTCCAGGAGAAAACTTAATGAACAATCTTACTTGGACTGAATTAGACATTGAAGGGGCTAATTTAATAGGTTATAGATTGTTTAGAAACTATGGTAATGTAAGTGAAGAGATTAGTTTAGATAGTCCCTTTGATAGAAGTTTTATTGACATTCCTGACCCCGAAGAATTAGCGCAGGCCGAGATATGCTACTATGCTGTTGCCGAATTTGAACTTGTACTTCCCGATGGTAGCCTTAAAAACTATGAAGCGCGTTCAAATGAAGTTTGTATTCTTCAAAGCACTAAAATCCAAGTTCCAAATGCCTTTGCCCCTGCAGGAATAAATTCGCTATTTAGGCCATTAATTTCCTTTGATCAAGACATAATTTTCGTCATGAAAATTTATAATCGTTGGGGGGCGAAAATTTTCGAAACAGATGATCATTTGGCTGGTTGGGATGGCCGGAGAGGTCTTCAAGAAATGCCTATGGGAGGTTACGTTTATGTTATTGAGGTAACACAACCTAATGGTGAAACAATAAAAAAAGATGGGCCTTTTGTCCTCATTCGATAGCATCTGTAATTTAACAGTCAATTGCTTGGAATAATTCACAATCTTTTGCCCTATATTTAGGAAAGAATATTTAAAAACAAGGTTGTTTTTCGAAAATAGAAACCTAGTTTAAATGAACCTTAGATTTTACTTTTTATTGTTTTTTTCCGTTGCCTTCTATTCAAATGGGAGTGCTCAAGTTGTAACTGTATCCGAGGAGCTTGCTATGAGAACCGACGATGGATATCAGCTGATTGGTAAAATGAGGAATCGATTTCTCTTATTTCGTCTTAGAGGAGCGGAAGATTTTGAAGTCCAAGCCTATGATGAAAAGCTGCGTTTAAGTTGGAAAAAAGAAATAGTTCTTGATAAAAAGAATCCCAAAATAATTGAAATTATCCCGCAGGATGAAAGCTTTGTGGTTATCTACCAATATCGTAAAAAAGGCAGCTCTTATCTAAAGGCCGCAAAATACGATCCTGCAGCAAACTTGATCGATTCCCTTTCATTTTTTGATCTGGGAAACTTATGGTATACCCCTAACTTCGAGGCTGTTGTTTCCGAGGACAAATCGAAAATTGTGTTGGTCAATGTTGAAAAACAAACCGAATGGAAGCTCTACGCGTTTGATTTGAAAAACATGAAATTTCTCTGGGATAATAAGATTCAACCAGAAAAAACCTTAGAAGCTAAATCTTCGGAATTTACCCTTGTAGACAACAAAGCCAATTTTTATTACATACATGAAAAAGACAATCGAAAATTTAAACTAGATGAGCATCGTTTTGTAGTCTTCAAAGCCCAGGCGAACTCAAAAGAAATTCAATCTTCCGTTTTTCCGATGAAAGATTTTTTAACCTACGATTTGAAGTTCGTTTTTGACAATGTAAACAATCAGCTGATTGCCGGTGGTTTATTTTCTTCTAATTCTAGGGCACGTGCAAATGGAATATTTGTTTTCCATTCTAAAAATGGTTTAAAAGAAGCACAAGTTATCAAACTTGAATTTGATCAAGATTTCATTTCAGGAATTAGTGGGAGAGGAGTGGACGAAGAAAAAGGGATTGAAGAAATCGATGTAGCAGACTTAGTCCTCAGAAAAAATGGTGGGGTTATTTTATTGCTTGAACGCAATAGAATTTTGGAACGAAGATCAAACAATGGAGGTGGAGGCTTTTACGGAAGAAATGGATCTGGATACATTGTGGATTATTATTACGACGACATAGTTGCCATGTCAATAAATCCGAACGGCGATTTACTTTGGCAAGATATATTTCACAAGAAACAATACTCCCAGGATGACGGCGCTATATTTTCCTCTTATTTCATTTTTAAAACACCTTCAAAGATTAGACTAATTTTTAATGATGATATTAAAAATGATACGAACGTTAGTGAATACCTAATTAAAGCCAATGGATATTCAGATCGCAATGCTGTCTTCAGCACTTCCTCTCAGGATTTAAAATTACGCTTTAGAGAAGCCCTCCAAATTGCCTCTTCAGAATTTATTGTGCCAAGCGAAAGAAGAGGGAAGTTTCGTTTGGTTCACGTAATCTACCAATAAAATTATTCGTTTGGACGTCCGTAAAAAACTGTATGATTTAATCATAATTGGTGCTGGTCCAATTGGTTTGTGTTGTGCAATAGAAGCTAAAAAAGCTGGATTAGATTATTTGATTCTCGAAAAAGGAGTACTGGTAAATTCACTTTACAACTTTCCCACCAACATGACTTTTTTCTCAACTTCAAATTTGCTAGAAATTGGGGATGTTCCGTTTATAAGTCATTCTGATAAACCAACTAGAAGGGAGTCTCTAGAATATTTCCGGAGAGTTTTTGAATCCTGGAATCTAAGCATCAATTTTTTTGAGGAGGTAACCGCAATGGATCAGGTAAATGGCGCTTACTTAATACAAACCTCCAAGAGTCAATACCGAACTATTTCGGTAATAGTTGCTACTGGATTTTATGACACCCCTCGCCTACTAAATATACCAGGAGAAGAGCTACCTAAAGTCAAACATTATTATCACGAACCACATCCTTACATTGGTCAAAAGCTAGCTATTATTGGCGCAGCGAATTCGGGCTGTGATGTTGCATTGGAAACCTATCACAAAGGAGCAGATGTAACTATGGTTGTTCGCAAATCGGAAATTTATCAAAAAGTAAAATATTGGATCAAACCAAATATTGAAAATAGAATCAAAGAAGGAAGTATTAAAACATTTTTCAATTCAGAAGTTACCGAAATTCATAAAAACCACCTTTTAATAAAAACCCCGCAAGGAGTAATTAAGTACCCTAATGATTTTGTGCTTGCAATGACAGGGTACAAACCAAACTATCCTCTTCTTTCAAACTTGGGAATTACTTTTAACGAGGATGAATTTCACACCCCCCATTTAAATGAAATCACTTTAGAGTCTAATCTTCCAAATGTCTTTCTTGCTGGGGTAATAAACGCAGGTCTGCAAACCAGTAAATTGTTTATAGAAAATACGCGTGAACATGCACAAACTATTATACCTCAGATAATTAAGAAATCACAAATTTAGACTACGTATTTATACCCTTCTCGTGGTATTTAGTCAAAAAGTCATACCCTAAAATGGTTAATAACCTATTATAAAGTCGCAACTAATATTCAAAAGAAGTAACTTTAAAAGAAAATAAACATACACCAATGAACAAGACAACCAACCTTTGGATGCTCTTGGCTTTTCTTTTTTGTTTTAGCCAAAACACCCAAGCCCAAGTTTCTACTATTACCCTTGCCCTACAAATATCCAGCGGAGCTGATGATGCAGAAGAAGTCCCTAGTGGTTTTCTTAATTTAGGCAGCTCAGACATCGAAATGGTGAATGACAATGGTACTAATCAAATTGCAGGATTCAGATTCCAAGACGTATTACTTCCATCTGACGCAACTATACTTAGCGCTAGAATGGAGTTTCATGTAGATGAAACCAGTTCACAACCAACGAATCTAAACATTAAAGCCCAACTCGGAAATGCAGCACCATTTAGTTCTGCTGCAAGAATTACTGCAAGAAGTTATTCTTCTTCTGTCAATTGGCAACCCGATCCTTGGACTACTGTTAACCAAACCGGTCCAGCGCAGACTACTCCAGATTTATCTTCTATCATTCAAGCGGCTATTAATGGTCCTGGATGGTCAGAAGGAAGCTCATTAGTAATTGCAATTGATGGAACTGGTTATAGAAATGCTATTTCGTATAATAAAAATGCTTCGCAATCTGCAAAACTGATTATTGAAGCAGAAGTAGATCTTGACCCCACTCCAATTTCAGGAGTGATAATCAACGAGGTGGCACCATTTGCTTCAGACTACCTAGATGAAGAGGGTAAGAGAGAAGATTGGATGGAATTATACAACACAACTAATCAGTCTATCAATATAGGAGGATTATATCTTTCAGACAAAGCATCCTCTCCAGATAAATGGCAGATTCCTCTTGGGGTAAGTATTCCTGCAGGTGGGTATCTCACAATTTTTTGTGATGGCGACTTAACAGACGGAGCATTGCATGCCGATTTTTCATTTAAGGCTAGTGGAGAAAGTGCTGTTCTTTCACAGCAAACTGCCGCAGGTTTTGAAACACTAGATCGTGTAGATTTTGAAGATATAGCATTTGAAAGTTCTTATGCTAGAATACCTAATGGAACAGGGAATTTTTCAAAAGTAGGTACTCCTACTCCAAACGCCTCTAACAACGGATCACTACTTTATTTAGAATCTCCTGTAGTTGATCTTGTTTCTGGGAATTATTCTGGAACTCAAACGATAACCATTTCGCATCCCTCATCATCCGTAAGTATCAAATACACTTTGGATGGTTCAGATCCTGATGCGAGTAGTGCTACTTATAATGGACCTATTTCTATCAGTCAAAATTCTGCAGTAAGAGCTATTGCAACTCAATCAGGTTATTCTAATTCCGCGCCTGCTAATGAAGCTTACTTAATCAATGAGAATTTGAACATGGATGCAATTTTCATCACAACAGATCCTGACAATTTCTTTGATGATGAGATAGGAATTTACGTTGATGGAACAAATGGTATTCAGCAATATTGCGCGCCTTATCCAGTTAACTGGGCCCAAGATTGGGAGCGACCAGCTAATTTTAAAATGATTAAGCCGGACGGTAGTTTAGCTTGGGATGTAAACGCAGGTATAGAAATCAATGGTGTTTGTAGTCGAAACAATGCCATGAAAAGTTTGGGAATAAACTTAAGATCGAAAACCTATGGAGACGGAGCCATCGAATACGAATTATTTCCGACAAGATCTCATGAAGATTATCAACGACTTAAGTTGAGAAACTCTGGTCAAGATTTTATTCGAATGGGATTCAGAGATATGTTAAATCAACAGCTGGTTATTGGTCAAGTTGATATTGATATGTTGGAAGGAATTCCTACACTAGTTTTCTTAAATGGAGAATTTTGGGGAATTCATAATCTTAGAGAAAAATTCTCTGGAGAATACTTCGAGGCAATCTATGATGTTAAAGAAGATGATTTGGACGTAATCAAAAGTCCTGGGATTCCTTGGCAAGAAGTCAAAGAAGGAAATGACGAAGCCTATATGACTTTGTTTAATTTTATGGAAACAGCTGACTTGAATAATCCTGCGAGCTTCCAAGTTTTTGAAGACAATGTTGATGTTAATGAATTTCTAAACTATTGGATTTTCATGACCTATTTATCCAATTATGATTGGCCTGCAAATAATCTTAAGGTCTGGAGACATAGACTGGAGCCTGGAGCAAAATGGAGGTATGGTGCTGAAGATACTGATGGAAGTACCCAAAACATTTTAGGAGCTCAGGCAGAACCTGAGTATAATACATTGGCAGCCATAATGGATCCTAATAGTACTGGTTGGCCTAACCATAGCAATTCAACCCTGTTTTTGAGAAAGCTTATTGAAAGAGATGACTACAAAGCAGAGTGGGTGCAAAGAACTTGTAGTTACATTGAACTCTTTTTCAATTCTTCTGCTGTCAATCAACAAACAGATGCAATGAAGGCGCTTTACCAGCCAAACATTGCAAGACACTTGCAAAAGTGGGGAAGTGGAAATGCGCTCGGTGGAAACGAATTTTCTTGGAATGAATGGATTGACTTTTACAAAGACTTTTTTGCAACTCGTCCTGATTTCTATAGACAGTTCATGCAAGACCAATACAACATAAACGGAACCTATGAATTGAATATCAGCTTCGATGCCGCTTCAGGTGGAGTAGTGAAAGTCAATAGTAATGAAATGGATTTACCATTCAATTATACAGGTACTTACATGGATGCTTTGCCGGTAAGATTAACCGCTGTTGCTGACGATGGTTATACTTTCCAATATTGGTTAGAGACTGGAGATACGAATCCTGTAATCGATTATGTATCTAGCTCGAATGTAACTTTGACTCCAATTTTCATGACTGGAAATTGTACACCAGGAAACGCTTGTAACGACGGAGACGCTTGTACAGAAAATGACGTTTTCGATGTGGATTGTAATTGTGAAGGAACATTTGCGGATGATGATGGAGATGGTGTTTGTAATGCCGATGATGTTTGTCCAGGATTTGATGACAACCTAGATTTAAATGGTAATGGCGTCCCTGATGATTGCGAGATTCTTTGTACGGATAACGATGGTGACGGCGTTTGCATGGAAGATGATTGCGATGACAACAACCCTTCGCTTCCAGCACCAGTGGGATCTAGCTGTAACGATGGTAATTCACAAACAGAAAATGATGTTTACTTATCTGATGGATGTACTTGTCAAGGAACACCAATCGTGACTGGATCATATTGTGATTCTGATGGAGATTTCCCTTGGCATGAGTGGATAGCAAATGTTACTTTCGGAGATATCAATAATTCTAGTGGAAAAAACAAATATACTGACTTTACTAATCTGATCACAACAGTTAATTCGGGAGCAAGCTATAACATCTCATTGTCTGCCGGATACAGCTGGGAAACTTGGGATGAATACTTCAACGTTTGGATTGACTTTAATGGTGATCAAGTTTTTGCCGCAAACGAATTAGTTTATGGCGGAGTATTAAATGCCCCTGCAAACGGATCAGCTACTGGAACTTTGAGTAGTTCTATTACATTGCCGTCTTTCGGCGAAAATGGAACGATTACCAGAATGCGTGTATCCATGAGTAGAAATGGCTCACCTAGTCCTTG